>JAJAPY010000008.1 GCA_020523885.1 Candidatus Liberimonas magnetica
CTCAAGGCAAGGCAATAGAAACTGAAGAGATGTATAAGAAGGCATTAGAGATAAACCCTAAGAATGAAGACGTATATAAAAATTTGGGTGATATTTACTGGGCTCAGAGCAAGATAAAAGAAGCCGAAGAGATGTACAAAAATGTATCGGTAATAAATCCAAAGAATGAATGGGCATACAATATTTTGGGTAATATTTACCGGTCTCAGGGCAAGATGAAAGAAGCCGAAGAGATGTACAAAAATGTATCGGAAATAAACTCAAAGAATGAAGTCGCGTACAATAGCTTAGGTGAAATTTACCGTGTTCAGAACAAGTATAAAGAAGCCGAAGAGATGTACAAAAAGGTGCTGGAGATAAACCCGGAGAATGAAGGCGCATATAATTTTTTAGGAAATATTTACCGGGCTCAAGGCAAGACGAAAGAAGCCAAAGAGATGTGGGAAAAAGTGATACAGTTAAACCCGAAGAATGACTACGCCTACGTTGGCTTAGGTGATGCTTACCGGGCACAGGGAAAAGCAAAAGAAGCGGAAGAGATGTGCAAAAAAGTACTGGAGTTAAATCCGAGTAATGGAGACGTCTACACAATTTTAGGTGATATTTCTATCGATCTGGGCAAATATACGGAAGCGCTGGATTATTATAAAACATACCTTGTGAAAAACTCGGCAAATGCACTAGCGGTATATAACCTTGCTCGAGCTTTTATGTTTTTAAAAAGATACGATGAAGCAGTAACATATTTTGAATCTGCAATAGCAAATAATCCGCCGGTTAATTTTGATGCCCATCTGTATCTTGCCGAATGCTATGAAAAGCTCGGCAAAAATGAACTTGCGGAACAACAGAAAACTTTATATTATAATAGTCTTTTTAATAAAGCTTTGAGCGAGCATAAAGCCGGTAAATTAAATGAAGCAATCAGTTTATACGAGACAATCCTTAAACAATACCCGGATGATATCCGTTCATATTTCGCTATGGCCTATGCCTTTATGGATTTAAAAAAGTATAATGAAGCTATCACTTATTTCAATAAAACTCTGGAATTAAAACCTGATTATCATGAGGTACATTATTATTTGTCTGTTTGTTACAAAGGACTAGGTGACGATAAAAACTCTAACATGCAGTTGGAGCTTTTCAATAAACCTGCTCAGCAATAAACAGAAAAAATTAACTATGCTTAAATATTTGATTAAATCTGTGTAAAATTGACACAATCTGAAAACTTGTTGTATAATAAGACGAATTTAATAGATGCCGGGGTGGCGGAATGGCAGACGCAACGGACTTAAAATCCGAAAAACAACATAATTGCTCACCGATATAAAATCATAAAACCTCTGAAAATACATACAAATCTTAGTTTAATCAATTTTAACCTATTTTAACGAATTTGAACCCAAAGTGGACACTTTTTGGACACTTTAAACTAAGCATTTATTTTCCTGCATCCAGCTGTTTCAAGACACTTCAAACCTACTTTAAATAAAAATATTACTATTGCCTTATAGTTATTAATAATGAAAGGTATTTATGATCATGTGGCTGGCATGACACGGGATTATATAAACTTGGTATAAATTGCAAAAAACGTTTAAAAAATATAAAATTATCATTAAGATATGACAAAAATCAAAGAATCTGAAACTATTGAACTTAAAAAATCAACGGGAACTCTGAAAGAGGCAATTATTTCCATTGCTGCAATTCTTAATAAACATGGTAAGGGCACTCTTTATTTTGGTATCGAAGACAACGGCACCGTAGTAGGACAGCAAATAGGCAAATCTACAATAAAAGATATTACTAAATCAATTTCTGACCATATTGAACCTAAGATATTTCCTGATGTTAAGATTCAAAAAATCGAAGATAAAGATTGTATTGTTGTAGAATTCAGCGGCCATGAGGGTTTGTATTCTGCGTATGGCCGGTTTTATATCCGCTCCGGGGATGAAGACAAAAAGCTTTCTACTAAAGAAATAGAGCGGTTGATTGAAAAAAAGAAAAACTATGTTTACTCATGGGGGGCGGGTCTTTCCGAAATCCCGATTACTAAGGCTGATATCGCAACGCTGCGTTCCGTTATAAAAAGAGGCAACGAAGCAGGCCGCATAAGCTTTTTGTTTGACTCTGCAAAAAATGTTCTTAATAAGCTGCATATTGTAAAAGATGGTAAACTACTAAACGCAGGATGTGCCCTTTTCTGTAAAGAAAGCGGTATTGAAGTTCAAGCAGCGGTTTTTGCCACTAATGACAAGTTAACATTCCTGGACATCCAAAAATACAGCGGAAATCTTTTTGAACTTATTGCAAAGTGTGAAGCGTATGTGAGTGAACATATCAATTGGCGTGCGGATCTTTCCGGCAGCCGCAGGGTTGAAATACCTGAAATTCCAATACGCGCAATAAAAGAAGCAATAATTAATTCGTTATGCCACCGGGATTTTACAAATCCCAAAAGCAATGAAATAGCCATTTACCGAAATAGAATAGAGATATATAATCCTGGACAGTTCCCTTATGAATATACTCCCGAAGATTTTATCAAAGGAACTGAAGCAAGTATCCCGCGCAATCCACTAGTTGCAGAAACTCTTTACCTGTCAGAAGACATTGAAAAATGGGGTTCCGGTCTTAAGCGCATTAGCCAGGAGTGCAAAGCTGCAGGAGTAAAAGTAGTATTTTCTAAAATTAAAAGTGGTTTTATGGTAACCTTTTATCGCCCTGACATTTCTTCAGCGCAGAAAGAGGTTGGTATGAGTACCCAGAAAAGTACCCAGAAAAGTACCCAGAAAAGTACCCAGAAAATATTAGATATAATACGCAAGAATAACTCTGTTACAAGAGTAGAACTTGCTCAACTGACAGGAATGAGTGACGGTGGAGTAAAAAAACGGCTAAAGAAATTACAAACAGATGGTCTATTAAAGCGGGTAGGTCCCGATAAGGGCGGACATTGGGAAGTATTGCAATAATCGAAATGAGGAGATTATGAGTACCAAGACAGAGTGGACTATCTCTATCTTGGTATTGATGGTGTAAAGTTGCAGGCAATTTTGACCCAGTAGTTGCAGTGAATTTTGACCCTCCCGAAGTTAAGAAGTATCCTGTGTGGATAAGTTTTAAGAAATCCAACCAGGAGGGAGGTAATGATGAGCGTAAGACAGATAAAAGAAGTGAGGATGATGAGGCAGGAAGGTCTGCCGATACGCGATATTTGCCGCAAGGCAGGAATATCCCGTAATACAGTAAGAAAGATATTAAGGGGCAAAGAAGCGAAGTTCACCTACCACAGGGAAGAAGCCGACCAACCCGCACAAGAACCAATCAAAGATCAAATAGAAAGCTGGATAAAGCAAGACAGTCTTGAGGGTAAGAAATACCGCAGGACAGCCAAACGTATGTATAACGAGCTGCGTAACGATAAGTACGGTTACGCTGGGAGCTATGCGTCTGTCTTGAGGTGTTTTCAGGAAGTAAAGGAAAGGCTGGGCAAAGATCCAGCGGAAGTCTTTATACCCTTGGAATTTGACAATGGAGCAGCCGCGCAGTTTGACTGGGGTGAAGTAAAGGCCGTTATAGGCGGCCAGTTAACTATTTTAAATGTAGGGGCGATGCAATTGTGCAAGAGCCGCAAAAGCTTTGCACGGGGATATCCAAGCCAGAAACAAGAACTGTTGTTTGATATTCACCGCAGGGCATTTGAGCATTTTGGAGGTGTGCCAAGAAGGGTTATATACGACAATCTAAAGACAGCGGTAAAGAAGATATTGAAGGGCAATCACAGGAACCTGCAGGAACGTTTTATTGAATTTAGTTCGTTGTATTTATACGAGGCAGATTTCTGCAATCCAGCCCGTGGCAATGAGAAAGGCCGCATAGAAAACTTTATAGGATTTATCCGGGAGAACTTTTTTGTACCGATCCCGAAGTTTACAACGCTTGACGAACTAAACGACCGATTATTGAGTTTTCTTATATCAGTGGCGCGGACAAAGATGCACCCTAACATTCCGGATAAAACACGGTATGAGGTATATGAAGAAGAAAAGGGTTCATTGATCCCACTTCCTGCACATGGGTACGAGTGCTGCCGTGTTACACACGCTGCGGTGACCAGTTACAGCACAATACATTTTGAGACGAATCAGTATTCCGTCCCCGGGGAGTATGTTGGAAAGACAGTTCAGGTGAAAGGGTATGCGGATGAAGTAGTAGTAAGTTTAAAAGGTGTTGAGATAGCAAGGCATAAGAGGCTATATAGCTTTAAGCAGCAGTCGCTTAATCCCTACCATTACCTGGAAGCCTTGTCTAGGAAACCGAGGGCGTTTGCGGATGGATTGCCGTTCAAAGAATGGCAGCTGCCGGAAGTATTCCAGCAGTACCGTAGGATGTTAAAGGAGAAGTTTGAAGATGGTGACAGATATTTTGTTAAGACGCTTTTGTTAGTGAAAGAATGGCCGATAATGGAAGTTGCTGAATCGATACGTCAGGCAATAGCTGCTAACGCTTTAGGTGACAGCTATGTGCTTACGATATTAAGGCGTATGCGCAATCCTGGCTACGAGCCAAGGGCAATGGATATCCGTGAAGAGTTAGCCAGGTATAAGGCAAAACAACCGCCTTTAAGCAGATATGATGAGGTTTTGTACGGTAAAAAGGAGGTGGTAGTGTTATGAGTGAAAGCAGACGTGATAGAACGATGGGGCACCTTAAAGGGCTAAAGCTTGGCGCTATAAGGCGTATGTATGATGAAGTGCTCGACAGGAATCTTAAAGGCAGAAAAGGGCCGGAGGAATTCCTTGGAGAATTGCTTGACCAGGAAGTTGCGGCCAGAAAAGTATCGGCATTAAACAACAGGATAAAGAAGGCGAAGCTGCCGCAGGTTAAGGATTTGGATGTCTTTAAGTTTGAGGAGTCCGTAATTGACGAATCCGCGGTGCGCCGGATTTATGACGGGGATTTTATCAAGGAACATAAGAACGTGGTGTTTATGGGTGGAAGCGGAACAGGCAAAACCCATCTTGCCATAAGCATCGGGGTGAACCTTATCCGGCAGGGATACAAGATCCGGTTCTGGAATCTTGTAGACTTGGTAAACGAATTGGAACGGGAGAAGGAGCAGAATAAAACCGGATCGTTACAGCGTAGGATGAAATGTTTTTCACTTATCATTCTTGATGAGCTCGGGTATTTACCTTTTACAGATCAGGGGGCGCAGTTGTTGTTTCACCTGATGAGTTCCTGGTATGAAAATCTTCCGGTGATTATTACAACGAACCTTGAGTTTAAGGAATGGGACAGCATGTTTCATAACCAGAAGATGACCATAGCCCTTTTGGACAGGCTTACGCATCACTGTGAAATCATTGAAACGGGTATGGAAAGCTATAGGTTGAAGACACGGCAGCAGGAATCTTCCGGAAAGGAGAAGGCTGTTAGTAAGTCTTTACAAAAAGCCTGAATATTTGGTAAAAGAAGTGCTGTAGGTGGGTCAATTTTCGTTGCAACTAGAGGGTCAATTTTGGTTGCAACTTTACACATCTATAGTATCAGATTTTTTAAGGACCGAGCTCGTTTCAAGCAGAAGATTCAATATACTTGAAAGGGCAAATATGGAAATGATCCTTGCTGAGCAAAAATTCCAGGTCTCGGGATGTACTAGCCAGGAATGTGCGGTTAAGATGGGTAAAATACTTAACGTAAAAGTTGTGCTATTAGGTTCCTTATCAAAGCTTATGGATACTTTCTATATTACAGTTTCACTAATAGATGTTGAAACCGGAGAGATATTGCAATCCATAGATCAGAAAGCAATGACCCCAGATGAGTTAAAACAAGCCTGCAATCAAATCGTAGAAAAAATAAAATAGTTTTCTGCCACCTTTAAGACACCCCTTCTAATTCTGCTGAGACAGTCCATGACTATTGGGTTACGCTGTAACAATGTGGACACTTTTTGGACACTTTTGGTTTCCAGCTCACCTTCCCGAAATTGACAATAAATGAAAACTTGTTGTATAATAAGACGGATTTATGTAGATGCCGGGGTGGCGGAATGGCAGACGCAACGGACTTAAAATCCGTCGAGCCTCAGGGCTCATGCGGGTTCAAGTCCCGCCCCCGGCATGTTGTATTTGTAAATAAATTTGGAATAAAGGGGCTTGAAGACGATCCGAACCATGTTCCACCTCGGAAGTGGAACATGGTCTTGACAGGCTATGAAAGGAAGAATAAATAAATAAAATGTTATTATTGGAGAGGATAATGGTATCTGAAAATAAGGATACTCTGGTTGATTTTAGTTCCATAGAAAAAAACCTTGAGCACGTAAACCTGGTAAATCTTAATGTCCGGCCAATCCCTATAGAAAATATACTAGGAAGCCTTGGCAGGTATCAGGATTTTACGGAAGGGTTTATACCTCAAAGCGGGCACACGAGCCCCAAGTATGAAAGCGTAAAGATGGCCATGCTTGCAGGCAAGATACTTCCGCCTATTAAGGTTTACAAGATACTCGATAATTATTTTGTTATAGACGGGCATCACAGGGTTACCATAGCCAAGAATGAGATCCATGCCATTGACATCGATGCAGAAGTAATAGAAGTCCGGTTTGATTTTGAGCTTTCGCCGGAGAAAAAATACACGTATAATACTGGCCAGGCAAGGGATTTTTTGATCCTTCTTGAAGAAGATGTTTTTCAAAAAAGGACTCATTTAAAGAATGTAATCTTAAAATACCCTTTAAAAGTAACTGAGTTGACGTCTTATGGCAAGATATATGAAGAGATATACGATTTCAAGCAAAACTATAACAATAAGGAATTTGCAAGAAAAGACATCATCCATGCAAGCTTCATCTGGTACGAAAAAAGATTTTTGCCTGCGGTCCAGATTATACTTGACGAAGGTGTGCTTGAAGATTTTAAGTCTAGGACCTATACCGACCTTTATGTGTGGATACAACAGCATAAGTACTACTTAAGTCAAAAAGTCGGTTATGATGTGGGGTTTGATTTTACAATGGACGATTTCGTCAGTAAATTCAAAAAAGCAAAATTCCTTGACTTGATACCTCAAATGATGAAAGATATAGTGGGGATTATAAAAAAAGAGATAAAGAAAATACAGCCTGGCCAATAAAATCTTCGGAGGAAGCCCTTGAAGATACTGGCAATATCAGATATTCCGAGCAAAGGACTAGAACGTATCGCAGAGGAATCGCCTTCCGAACTTAAGAACCTGAATGTTATAATATCCTGCGGCGACCTGGACAAACAATATATAGAGTTTTTGGTTGACGGGCTTAACAAGGATCTTTTTTTCGTGTGCGGTAACCATGATATTGAATTTGGGAAAATATATGATGAAAAAGACGATATATGGAATGATGAACCCAACTATTCTATCGCGGGAAAATATGACTTGCACGGGAAAATAGAGCATTATAAAAACTATTACCTGGTAGGTTTCGGAGGTTGTCTGTGGTATGGAGGCAACAGCAATGAGTATAAAGAAAATGAGATGGCAAAAATAGTCGCAAAAGTAAAAAGAAAACTTAAATGGAATCAAATAAAAGACAAGCTTGCAGGCAGGGCAAAAAAAGACTTGATAGTGATTTCCCATGCACCAGTATACCGCGTACACGACACACATGATACCACACACACCGGTTTTAAATGTTTCGGGGATTTTATAAAAAATGTGTCGCCGCTCTTGTGGATACACGGGCATGTTCATTTGGATGACGTGCATAAAAATCAGGTTACCTTTATTGACAAAACAACCGTAGTTAATGCCTATTGTTACAAATACATTAATATAAAGCCACAAGAGATCAAAATATCCTATAGACCAGGCATCCTTGACACCCTATAAATTAAAGAGTATAATAACGCTTCAACTTGGTCTGAAACTATATTTAGAAGATCGCGGGGTGGAGCAGTCTGGTAGCTCGTCAGGCTCATAACCTGAAGGCCGCAGGTTCAAATCCTGCCCCCGCAAGTTTTAAGAAAAGACTTCATTTTTCAATGAGGTCTTTTTCTTTTTTAGATGTTTTTTCGAGTTTGCAGAATTTATGGATTTGCAAGTTAACTGAACATTTCCACTCTGGTTGGAGAGAAGTTAAGAATTGGCAGTGCTATTTAGACAGTTTGCCTATAATAGAAGATGAGTTGAAAAATCTCGTATGCCATCAGATATATCTTGTTGAAGAACGGGAAGGCAAATTGTACGGTTACGAAATCAAGTGGTCAAAGGCAAAGTCAAAACCGACTGCGGATTGGCAATCAACTTACAAAGATGCAAAGTACGAATCTATTATAAAAGAGAACTTTTTGCATTTTGTAACTTAACCAAATAATAAGGGACATCGCTATGGGGCATGCTACTATGACACTACTGTAACATCGTACTGTGGCAAGTGTGCCAAAAGTGGGCCAGAATCGGTGTCCAAAGACAGCCAAGTTAAAGCAAAGGAAAACAGGCAAAAGTCAGTAAAAACAAACCCTGTTTCCGTCTAAGAGCAATGGATTTAGTGGTTCCATTATTTTCGTCGAAGGAAAACGTAAATATCGACGAAAATCAGCTCGTAACCTGAAGGCTGTAGGTTCAAATCCTACCCCCGCAACCACATTGAAACAGAGATAGCATCTTTACTGGTGCTGGCTATTTTCTAATAAGTTAGGGCTTACTGAAAAATGAAATTACTTATTGAATATTCAATTAATTCATGCGACATGAAATCCCCCAACTCCTGTCGGGGGACGCCCGGCCTTCGTAGCCATAAAGGCTACTACGGCGGAGTAGACAATGCAGATGATGTCGCAGTAGGTAGCGTTATTAAAGGAGCCTCCGGCTCCTGCCAGAAGGGCTCCAATAGTTTTATAAAAATGTAGTTATAAGTGCACGGTTTTTGTAATACAGGTCATTTTTTTAATTCCACGCCGAGCGCGAATTTTTTTGCGCCTGATTGTTTAGCCGCATCGATAACTTTTATTACTATATCATATTTTACGTCTTTGTCGGCTTTAACGACTACCGCGCTTTTAGGTTCATTGGAAATAAGGGCCGTTAAGCGGCTTTGTAATTCCTTTACCCCTATTTTTTTGTCGTTTACAAAAACATTTTCTCTCTGATCTATCATAATTATAATACTTTTGTCTTCCTCCATGTCTGCATTTGTAGCATTGGGGAGCTTTACTTTTATGCTGGGGTGGACGAGGAGAGGTGTGGTTATCATGAATATAATCAATAGAACCAGTACCACATCAGTAAAAGGCGTGATGTTGATTTCCGAAGCTATCCTTCCGCGTTTAATCGCTTGTTTCATTATATTTCCTTGATATCAATAAATCTGCTGTCTGAGAAGCACAGTACTCCATGTCCGTAATAAAATTATCAACTCTTTTTACGAAATAGTTATAAGCCACAACAGCGGGTATTGCTACTAAAAGCCCTGTTGCAGTGCAGGTCAGGGCTTCTGCTACGCCTCCTATCACTATGGATATATGCCCCGAGCCTAACGTAGATATGTCGTGAAACGACCTTATTATTCCAAGCACAGTTCCAAATAATCCGATATAAACCGCGATATTTCCTATAGTTCCTACTATGCTGGTATATTTTTCGAGCTTGACGGTTTCTACCATTATTTCTCTTTCCATAGCGCTAATTATCGCTTTTTCATCATGCCCGTGCATTTTTAAACCGGCAAGTACGACCGCAGATATCGGGGAATAGTTCAGTTCACATAACTTTATGGCTTTTGCGATGTCTTTTTTTTCAAGCTCTGCCCTTATTATGTTCATGAATTCTATTTTGTTAAGAAAAGATTTTTTAAAATAGCTGTAGAGCCTTTCAAATATTACAGCCAGGGAAAGGACAGAACAGAATAACAGGATATACATCGTAAATCCGCCCATGCTGAATATTTGCCAAAGAGATTTGCCTTGAAACATAGTATTTGGTTCTCCTTTATTGGAATTTTATATTATAATACCATTGATTATATTTTATGTCAAGATGGAGCTCCTCTAGAGAAAAAGTCACGTAACAATGTGACTCTGAATAAAGCGACATCCCGCCGTGGCGGGATGGAATTCTCCCAGACGTTATTATGCGGCGGCCAGCGTAAGCTCATTAACTATTCAAGTTCAAACTTAAAAGGGATCCTTACCCGTACAGGCACTGCCTGCCCTTCTTTTGATATGGCAGGAGTGAACTGAGAGTTAGAGACGGCTTCAATGGTGGCCTTGTCAAAATCATCCCCTCCGCTCTTTATAATAAGGGCTTTTCTTGGCCTGCCCTGTGCATCTATATAAACCTCGACTATGACCATAGCTTCAACATTTGCAAGTTTTGCCTTTGCCGGATAAACGGGTTTTATCTGGACCTTGAACTCAGGAAGCCTGAGTACTTTAAAAAACGGAAGATAACCGGAATAATCGGTTTCTTCGGTTCCTTCCCCTGAATCTTCATCATCGCCGATTTCCTGTACAGCCTGTGCAGGCTGTGCGGGTTCATTCTTTACAGTATTTGTCATAGATATATTTTTAATTCTTTTTGCCGTCCTGGGTTTCTTTGTGCTGTCAACAATGTCCACAAGGGTATAATCTTTAAAACCTTTGTTTTTATCTATAAAAATAGAAGGTCCCGCGATAACACAGAAATGGACAAAAACAGATATAAAGACAGCGTTAGTTATCGGGTCCGGGTTATAGTGAAATAATTTTATCGGCATATAATACGTTTTTAAAAGTTGTATTTAAATCCTACTATAGGCAAAAAAGGAAGCATCTGGCCTGTATATCTTTTTTTGTAGTCGGCGCTGTAATAATAGTTATTAACGTTTACTGTGTTAAATACATTGATTATCTGTACGTAGAATTCAACGTTTTTAACTTCCCTGCCGAACCCGAACCAGTTCCTGTAAGGCATGGTCAGCTTGATATCAAGCCTGTTGTAATCAGGTATTCTGTCATCCAGGTATTTGCCGTGAACAGGCACATAGGTTGTTATGCCGGTAGCAGGATCTACTCCGGCTATAACTCCGAGTATATCTGTATAAGGTGTCCCTGTGGAAAACCTGTACGTAGCAGCAAGCTTATATTTTTTGTTGAAATCATAGTTAAAAACGACTGAAATATTATGTGTCCTTTCCTTTTCAAAAGGGAACCACTGGCCTACAGGGGACAGGTAATCGAGTGTACTCTTGCCGGCAAAAAGCGCCGGGTCGCTTCGCTCTTCTATAAAGTCTCTTGCATAGAGATAAGAATAAGCGAACCATCCGTCCCATCTTTCGCCTGTTTTTTTCTGAAAGAATAAATCAATCCCTTGAGCTTTTCTCTTGCCGTTGTTCGTGAAATCAAGGCCGGGGTCAGGGTCGTTTACCACCCTGTCATAATAATCTTTAATATAAGTCTCCAGTCTCAGGAAAAAATCCGCAGGCAGTTCATGTTCATAACCGAGCACGTAGTGTATCGCTTTCTCCGACTTTATACTGCGGTTCTGAAAGATCGGCGGCGGGCCGTTAGCCGCGTTAGCAGGAAACTGGGTATAAAGCCCTGTATTGAACTTGAGGGCTATTTTTTCGCTCAACATGTACTTTACACCGCTTCTCGGGCAGAAAGTATTGTCGTGTGTCGTGTCAAGGTATTCATACACCCCGCCGATATTAAAAAAAAGTTTTTCTTTAGCCAGTTCAATGTCGTCTTGAACGTAGGTGCCGCCGGCTGTGACGGATAGAAGGTCATAGTCATAAGTTTTCTCATTATTAAAATAAGTATTGTCCGGCATAAGCACTCTGTACTTATGTATGACGTCGGCGTCTATGGTAGTCCTGAAAAGGTACACCCCTTGTTCAATTGTGTGCCTGCCCTTGATATAAGTGAACCTGTTTTTAATGTAGCTGTCGTACTCTCTTGTCCTTGAAGTAGAATTCGCATCCTCGTTTGAGAACTCGTAGGTCCCGTCTTCATACCTTAAAGATAGGGTGGAGTTCATCGACAGCTCGTCGTTAAAAACCTTGTCGTAGTTAAGGGCAGGGAGAATCCTGGAGTTCTTGTAAGAAAACTTGAAAGTTTTTTCATCTATATCCGGGTCCCTGGTCGCTGCAGAATTAAAGTTCATGCCTTCATAGGAACCGATGAGGTTTAACGAGATCTTGTCTTCGCCGTTAAGCTTCCATGTGAACTTTGCCTGGCTGTCGTAAAAATATGGGAACTCAATTCCTTTGTACTTGTCTCCATAGGCCAGGTTCATAAGCAAGTCGTAGTAAGTCCTTCTAAATCCATAGACGAATGATGATTTATCCTTCTGCATAGGGCCCTGCGCAAATAATTCAAGGGTTGTAACGTTGAGGTCGACATAACCTTTTTTCTTTTCGTAATCGCCTTCGATATTTTTTACATCAAGCACACCCGAGAGCGCCTGCGGGTATTTTGCGGGAAACCCTCCGGAATAGAAATCTATCCTGTCTACAAAAGCCGGGTTAAATATGCTCTGGTTGCCGCCCCACATATATGGCTGAAGAATGTAGATGTTGTCAAGGAAGCAGGCGGTTTCGTAAAACTCACCTCCGCGCACATACATAAGGGACGAGAAGTCATTGCCTGTTATTACTCCGGGAAGAGTCTGGATGATCTTTATGCTGTCGGAGAAAAGATGGGTAGTGGCCTTGTTGACCTGCTCGATCTGTATTTTTTGTTTTGTCCCTTCAACCCGGCGCTTTTCTTTAACATGTACTTCGCCCATAGTAAAACTTGAAGAAAGTTCAAGTTCAAGCACTATGTTTTCATAAGGGACACCGAAAGAATCGCCCGCCTCTTTATAGCCGGGCAGCCTGGCGGATATCGTTACTTTTCTTCTTTGGGTCTCAAATGAAAAACCTCCAGTTCCATCCGTCTGCACGTATCTTTTGTCTTCTTTTACGTACACGGCTGCCCCTTCAAGCGGTTCTTTTGTTATAGAATCCAAAACCTTGCCGGAAATTCTATAGGACTCCGTGCAAAACCCTGCAGCATTTAAAAATAGCGATAAAAAAAGTATTATTATTCTGTTTTTCATATAGTGATTAAAGATTATAATAAAGATAAAATAGGAAATCAAATAATTGAATTAAATAAGGTCCATCCTCGCAATTGCAAACCCGCTTATTCTTTTCCGTCCCTGTCATTTCGACCGAAGGGAGAAATCTTTAAGATCCTTCACCTTCGTTCGGGATGACAACCGAGGGAGTGCTTACAAATGCGGAGATGCACCCAATTAAATAATAATGAGTTGTTAAATTAAATTGCTATGTATTATTATAATTTATATAATTATAAAATAATCCTGTAAAAGCGCTATCTTAGCAGTGTTAAATAAAATAGATTCAATATGGAATAAAATATAAAGTTATTTGTCTAAAGAGGTAGAAAGTGGCAGAGTTAACAGATGAAGAAATAGTCCAGTCAGTCTTAGCCGGCAATACAGAGATGTTTAAGGAAATAGTAAGAAAACACGCTGCAATGGTGTATAGCGTATGCTACCGGCTGATGGGCAATGAGCATGATGCCAGCGACCTTGCTCAGGAAGTATTTTTAAGCGCTCTAAAATCTATAAAAGATTTTAAAAATCGATCATTAATTTCAACCTGGCTCTATTCGATAGCTGTAAATAAGGGAATTAATCTATGTAACAGGAGAAAAAAGGTTAAGTTCTATTCGATAGATACAAAAACCGATGCTTCTGAAAATATGACACAACGAAACCTCGGGGATTTAAATACAGATGTTGAGAATATCGTTCATAACAAGAATATGAAGGATATCTTGGAAAAACAATTGTCGAAGTTAAACCCTGAGAAACGAGCAATTATCGTTCTTAGATATATAGAAGATAAATCGTATGAGGAAATCGCTGAAATTTGCGATTGTCCGATAGGTACAGTAGGTTCACGCTTGGCACGGGCGCTTGATGAACTAAGAGAAAATTTAAAAGAAATATTTGGAGAAAGATATGCCCTGTGAAAAAATAAAGCAGGTTATTGTTGACTATATCGAAGGCAGGCTCGATAACAACCAAAAAACGGAAATTGAAAAGCATTGTGCCGAATGCCCCCAATGTGCGGCATCGTTGGAACAGTACAAAGGTTTGATAGGTTCGTTAAAGAAGTTAAAAACGAACAAAGTTCCTGAAGGCCTTATTGATAGAATATGCAGTGCAGTTGATGAGGTTAGTATATCAACAAAAAACGAAACTATACGGGAAAAGCAAAAACCGATAATTGAAAAGGCGTTTTCCGTGAAAAATATATTAGTGGTTGCGGTTTTTGCAGTGTGCTTTATTATAGTTGGTATAAATTATAAGAAATATAGCCATGTTAGAGAACAGGTTATAAAATCTGTAGAAATTGCAGCTACGGCAAAAATATCAGAAGCCGCAAAACAAGAGCCAGGAATACCGGCCGGGTTTAAAGATGATATAAACAAAGTTGAAACAATAGTTGTCGCATCCGCAAAATTGCTGAATGATTCACAAAAAGATAGCTCGGTATTTCGCGGTACAAAAAGCGAAATTAACAATGAGCTGAAATCAAAAATTAATTCAAATTTAAATGCAATTAAGTTAAACAGCATAGTAATTAATAAGCAAATTGAACAAATTTTATACAGAAGGGCTTTGAGATTAAATGCTATTAATAAGCTTAAAAAAAGAACACTGGTTTTTGAAAATAGCCGAAGTTTGCTTGAATTAAAACACGGTGCCGCTATTTCGCTGGCAGATAAAATAATGGTTGAAGAAGAAAACAACGATACAGAACTCCTTGCCGAAATTTATGCAGAAGCCTTAAGGCTTAATAAGGATTTTGAAGATACCTCAATTCTTGAGCTAAAAGAAAAAATTATAAGCATTATAGGAGCAAAAAGCCAGGAATAAATGTGTAAGCTTGAAAAATGTACATGGAATTGTAAAATTGCCTTGATAAATGTACATAACGGCCCCAAAAGGATATAATCAGACAGATATATTAATTGTCTGCTTAAATATCGACTCAATAATATACTGGTGTCATTTCGGCCAAAGGGAGAAATCTAAAAGATCTCTCATCCTGCCGTGGCGGAATTTGAGATGACAGCAATAAAGAGATTAATATTTCAATGTGTTTTAATATTCGGAATTTAACCAGAAAGCGGTGATACGGCATATAGCTAATGGAAGAAAATCAATAGTTAATTGTCATATGTAATACAAGAGAAAAGTAAGGAGAAAGGGTTGGTGGAAAAGGGGGTAGAAAGGCTCTCTGAAAACGAAATAGTAATTTACCACTTAATTAAAAATGAATCAAGGATTAGTCCGCCACGTTAAACCCCCCAGCTCCTGCTGGGGGATGGATTGGCGGTCGCCGAAGGCGACTCGCAATCTTTTGGCGAATTAAAAGAAGCCGCCAGCTTCAGCTGGCGGAGTTTCACTAAGAAAGGAATAATGAGAAAAGGTAAATTGTCCAAGAAGACAGTTGAATATAATATAGAAAAGTTAAAGAAAAAAGGCATTTTAAAACATATCGGCCCGGACAAAGGCGGCTATTGGGAAGTTCTAGAAAAACCATAAACCTTAATATAATATAATTATGGAAGAAAATTAGCTGTTATTTGTCTAATTTAGTATAGGAAATTCAATGTTGCCTGTCATTCCGAGTGAAACGAGGAATCTTAACTTTCGAAAGATTTCTCCTCACTTGGTTCGTCGAAATGACAACATCAAGTGCGGGGAGTTACCTTTGGTTCCACCTACGCGGTGGAACATGGTTTTGTCATTGATAAGAATAAAATATGTTGTCATTTCGACCGAAGGGAGAAATCTTTAATCACAGGGAAATATGAAAACATCAATGTTCAATATAAAATGCATTATGTTTGGTATCGCGATGGGGATATTTTCTTTAGCCCAAACAGGGTATGCTGCTGAGCCGACTTTGCAGATTGACTCTATCGTTGGTTCAAGCGGCACGATACGGATAAATTACACTGCTTATGATGTTGACGGGGACTCTGTAATAACATCCGGCTGGCAGTATTCCCCGGATAACTCAAAGTGGTACGATATTGATCAATCTCAAATCGGCAATAATGTTTATAAATCTCCCAGTACATCATATATTACATGGGACACCATTGGCAACTTTCGCGGAGTTTATGGTAGTTCTGTCTGGTTTAAAATGAAAGGTACTGACTCCAGCGGAATTGGCAAAATCAATTCATTTAACACCTCATCTAATAATATCCCTATTGGTTTAAATAACCATTCCAGCGTAGTTTACAATGGTTATTTGTACATTACCGGTGGATTAAACGGCAGTAGTTATCTAAACAAGGTTTATTACGCAAAAATAAACAGTGATGGAAGTATAGGTAGTTTTTCAACTTCATCCAATAATATACCTGTAACTTTAGCTTATCATTCAAGCGTAGTTTATAACGGCTATCTTTATATCACCGGTGGATATAGTAATGGCAGTCCTATAAGTAAGGTTTACTACGCAAAGATAAACAGTAATGGAAGTATAGGCAATTTTTTAACCTCGTCCAACAATATTCCCAATGAAATATATACCCATTCAAGTGTAGTTTATAACGGATATTTGTACATCACTGGTGGATTTAGTAGTAACTTTTATGCTACAAATAAAATTTACTATGCTAAGATAAACAATGACGGCAGTATAGGCACTTTTACAACTTCATCCAATAATATCCCTATTAATTTACGTGCCCATTCCAGTGTAGTTTACAACGGTTATCTTTACCTCACTGGCGGGGCTGGCGGTGTTAACAAGGTTTACTATGCTAAAATAAACAGTGACGGCAGTATAAGTAGTTTTTCAACCTCATCTAATAATATCCCTGTTAATTTATATTACCATTCCAGTGTAGTTTATAATGGTTTTTTGTATATTACCGGTGGATGGACTGGTAGTAGTTATTTAAACAAAGTTTATTATACCAGGATAAACCCTGACGGAAACATAGGCAGTTTTTCAACCTCATCCAATAATATACCAGATACTGTATGTTATCATTCAAGTGTATTTTATAACGGCTATCTTTACATCACGGGTGGAAGCAACGGCAGCCCTAAAAACACGGTATACTATTCTTCTTTTTCTGATATATCCAGCGATTATGCCACGCCTTTATCTTTTCAAGTTTATAGCAATGACCCTCCAATTGCGGCAATAAATACTCCTTCAGGAGTCCAATTGCCTGATGTGCCACTTTCCTACAATTTATCCAATATAGATTGTCATCCGTTATCGATCTTTTGCCAGTACTCAACAAACAACGGTGTAACCTGGTCGCCTGCTACTGTAATTGGCTCAACATCAAATGTAACCAGCGCAGTAAACTATTCGGGCACTATAACATGGAATTCTCAGGCAGACATTGCATACAGTTCAGCAACCGTTAGGTTCAGGATAACACCTTCAGACCCTTATACAGCAGGTACAGCAGGTGTCACATCTTCATTTTTTGTTGACTATCGGCATAACCCTCATTTGGTAATTAATAGCTTAAGCGATAATACTGATGAGCCGAGCGCTCTTGTTAAGATAAGCTACACTGCTTCTGATGCTGACGGAAGCAATATTCAGACAAGCAGTTGGCAGTACAGCCGAGACAATCTGGTGTGGTACGATATTTCGGCATCTGCTATAACAAACAATGATTTTAAAGGATGCGGTAGCTCCTATATCTGGTGGGATACACAATCAGGTACAAACAACCTTAACCTTATTGAAGACAACTCTGTCTGGTTCAGGATGAAACTCTTTGACGGGGTATTTAATTCGTCAATGAAAATAATCGGGCCTTTTGCCATAGATAACTATGTAAAACCAGTCATTTCTTTGTCAAACATTTCAGGTGAAGTCACAGCTAATACACTTACAATAAACTACACAATAACCGCAGCTCCGGATGAAAACATATCATTTCTTTGCCAATATTCAAACGGCGGAATAAACTGGTCAAACGCAACTGTTACAGGTTCAACATCAAACATTACAAGCAGTGGTTTTTCCGGCAGTCTTATCTGGAACAGCCTTACAGATATAGGTGACGGCACAGATGCCGGCAGCGTTTATTTTAGAATAAAGCCTATCGGCAGAGTTCTTGGCAATGCAACTACCACAAATGCTATTCATATTGATTATAATGACAAGCCGTCAGTTGTTTTGTCTGATATATATACAATACAAAGGGATACTGTGGCTATTTCATACGTTTTATCAGATACGGAAAATGATGCG
Organism: Candidatus Liberimonas magnetica; assembly: GCA_020523885.1. Lineage (NCBI taxonomy): Bacteria > Pseudomonadati > Elusimicrobiota > Endomicrobiia > Endomicrobiales > Candidatus Liberimonas > Candidatus Liberimonas magnetica. The sequence continues at coordinate 18,305 of JAJAPY010000008.1, forward strand.
TTAAGTATATTTTGCCAGTATTCAAAAAACGGCGGTACAACATGGAATAAGGCGACTGTAACCGGTTCGACGTCTAATATTACGAGTGCAAACTATATCGGTTCTCTGATATGGTATTCAAACCTTGACGAGCAGGACATTAACTGCACTACTGTAAAGTTCAAAATAACCCCTTATGACAATGACTCTGGCACAGCAGATGATAACATAAACTTCCAGTTGATAAATAAAGAAGAAGCCCCGTCGATATCCCTTACAAGTGTTGAGGGAGACAGTTGTATAAAAATAAATTATACTGCAACAGACCCGGATGCTGGCGAACAGATAACAACAACCGGCTGGCAGTATAGTTTAGACAACTCAACGTGGCATGATATTGATGTTTCTGCTATTGGAAATAACAGCTATAAAAACAGCGGTTCGTCATATATTCTGTGGTACTCTACAAAAACACTTCCCGTAATCACTGATAGTTCTGTCTGGTTTAAAATGAAAGCTGTGGACTCGAGCGGAAACGCTGGTTCATCCAGCGGCTACGTGACTTCTCCATATTTTGCTATAAACAACTATAGCGAAGCGCCAACTTTACTTTATTCTGGTGAAACCAACTATACTTCATCTTTTTTGTATCCTTTGGTTGGGAAATCAACAACGACATTTACGTATCGTGTAAAATACGCGGATGCGCATAATAAAGAGCCATTAACAGGCTATCCCAAATTACATATACTAAAAAATGGTAATGAAATTTTAAATAGTCCGTTCATTATGAGCGAAACAGATACAAGTGACACAACATATAATGATGGGAAAATATATAACTATTCTCTATTATTGAGTTCAGCAGGCATAGGCTATTCTTATTATTTGGAAGCATATAATGTAAATGGCACATCAGGAACCGTGACAACTGCTAATACCGGCCCTATTGTATTAGCTATTCTACCAAGTTCGCCGACAATAACCTGCCAGACTCATCCGGATCAAACACAAGAGTATGCTTGTGATGCTCCGGTTTTTACAATTTCCGGGCCAACTAGTACTGTAGTCATTGCAGGGTACTACTATATTTTCAACCAAACCAGCCAGGCAGTGCCATGCCAGAGCAGCGGTACGTTTACGGCCAATTCAACGATTACATTTTCTTCGGTCCCTGACGGCACCTGGTATTTACATGCGGTTGCAAAAGATGGGGACGGAAATATCGGAGTCCAGGCAGGGCATTTTAAAATAAATATAAAAACAACGATAAATCCTAATACTACAAACACATTTTTACTTACAGACGGCACAAAAATCGAACTGCCTGCCGGTTCAGTAAATGGCACAACTAAAATAAATGTAAATCAGCCTTCTTGTATCCCTGATTGTGCCTATTCCTCTAACTTGAAAGCAACATCCTGCGCGCGTGAGATCAAACTTACAGACAGTTCGCAAACGCTTCAAAAAACTATTACGATAACGATCCCTTATACGGATTCAGATATTACAGGTATGAATGAAGCAAACCTCAAGGTTGCCTATTACGACGAATCTAAGGCACAGTGGGTTTTAATTCCGGGTTGCACTGTCTATCCCAACGACAAAAAAATAGTGTTTTCTGTCAACCATTTGACATTGTTTAGGATAGTTGAATACAAAACGCCGTCAACGCCGGTAGCTGATTTGAGCAACTATCCAAACCCGTTTACAGCAAGAAGCGGCGGTAAAACCAAGATACGGTATGACCTGTCCGGTAACACTGATACCGAGGTTTTTATATATGATTTGATAGGGCAAGCTGTGATGCACATGAGTTTTGCCGCAGGAAACTACGGTGCAAAAGCCGGGCCGAATGAAGTCGAGTGGGACGGCAAGAACGAACGGGGCAATTATGTAACAGCTGGCGGATATATATGCGTGGTAAAATCGAACGGAACAACGATGAAAACAAAAATTGGAGTTAAATAGGGGGTAATTAAATGCTCCTGAATAACATATCTTGATGTTGTCATTTCGACGAATCCCGCCAAGGCGGGATGAAGAGAAATCTTTATACATTCGAAAACCAGGATCAGGATTTCTCCCTTCGGTCGAAATGACAGCCAAAACCAAAGATATGTTGGACGCACTACACTAAAACGTAAAATTGTATTTTAAACAAACAACTGATATCCCGTAATCTTTGTCATTTCGACGAATAGAATGAGGAGAAATCTTTTGAAAAGCCACAATTATTATCTATATATTCTTACTAACTGGAACAATAAAGTAATGTATATAGGGATGACAAATAATTTAGAGCGCAGAATTTATGAACATAAAAGTAAATTGGTGCCGGGATTCACTTTAAAATATAATATCAATAAACTGGTATATTCCGAACATACGACAGATGTAAACGCTGCTATAATACGCGAAAAAGAAATCAAGAAATGGAGAAGAGAAAAAAAGAATAACCTTGTATGTTCGGCTAATCCTTCATGGAAGGATTTGAGTAAAACATTTTAGGCGCTGTCATCCCGAATCCCAGTTTTTTTGGGTGAGGGATCTTTGTACTGATGGGAAATAAGATTTCTCCCGTTGGTCGAAATGACAGCAAATCTGCGAAATGACAGCAAATCTGCAAATGACAACAAATGTACGAAATGACAGGAAATGGGCAACATGAGAAAATAAATGAAAAATTATTATATTGTTTCAACAATTATTTTAGCTTTCTTATACGGTGTTCTAATACCGTCCGGTGTATATGCCAGCGGTGACGGTGGGGCTCCGGGGTATATACTTTCAGAAGGTATCGGGGCACGCTCTCTAGGGATGGGGCGTAGCTTTACAGCAGTAAGTGATGATGTATCAGCTCTATTTTATAATCCGGCAGGGCTCTACCAGTTGCAACAAAAAGAAGCACAGTACATGTATATTAAACTTTTTGAAGATACAGGGTATAATGCTATAGGGTATGTGCACACGAACGGTTCGCCTTTGACTCTTGGAGCGGCTGTTACACAGCTGCAATCTGATAACTTTGTAAGCCGAGACGCACTTAACCTGCCGGGCCCTGCATTTTCCGATACTGAACTCACTATGCTGTTAGGCGGGTGTTATGAGATAACCGATAAATTGGGCATAGGCACGGCGGTAAAATCTATTGATAAAAAAATGGAAACGCTGCACAACTCCGCTATTGATTGTGATGCGGGTGTATTATACAAACCTATGAAAAATCTATCCTTTGGTTTTGATTTACAAAACCTCTTAGGTGCGTCATTTCAGCAGGATGATAAACTGCCGCTCACGTCAAGATTGGGTACAGCGCTAAAACTGTTAAACGGGTCTTTAACGCTTGCTGCGGATTTTGAAGAATCCAGCCAAACTTCGCTAAGGGTACATTCCGGAATGGAATATTCGTTTAAGAATTTATTTGCTGTCCGGGCCGGGTATGACGTTGATACCGTAACAACAGGCTTGGGGGCAAGGTTTAAAGATTATTATTTTGATTATGCGCTATATTCAAATACGAACCTTGGTTTAAGCCACAGAATGTCTATGGGCATAAAATTCGGGAAGGAGAAAAATGAACTTAAGAAAATATCAGAAAAACAGAGGCTGGCAAACGGGCTTAAGAAGACTATTAAAACATGCTTGGCAAAAGCCAGGAAATTTGTTGCGGATGAAAACTGGTATAATGCAATAAATGAGGTTAGCAAGGTGTTAGAATTAGCACCCAATAATAAAGAAGCCCTGGAACTAAAACAGCAAGCAGAAAATATAAAAAACAAAAAAGGCAGTAAGATTAATATAGCCATAATAGATTTCGGCACGCGCAATGTTTCTTCCGCTGATGCTATGGTTGTATCCGACCTTCTCAGGTCTGAAATGGTAAAAAGAAATGTTTTTAATGTCCTTGAAAGAAGCAATATGGACATGATACTTAGTGAACAAAAATTTCAGAATTCAGGTTGTACAGAACAGGCTTGTGCTGTAACGCTCGGGAAGATATTAAACGTGCATAAGGTTATTATGGGCACTGTGTCTAAGCTTTTGGATGCTTATTACATAGTGGCTAATGTAGTTGATGTTGAGACCGGCGCGATTACTTTATCGGAAAAAGAAAAAGCGCGGAGCGCCGATGAGATATCCAGCGCATGCCGGAAAATAGCGCGCAAAATAGAAGCCGGCCTGTTGCCCCAGCAGGGTAAAGCTGTAAACCAGGAAATGTTTTTAGCCGAGAACTATCCGGTTAAAATAAAAGTGATGAAGGACGTGCCGTCAGCCATATACGGGCTCTTGGAAAATTATAATGCTGCACCGATATCGGTTTCAATTGAGAATAATACGGAGTTTGAAGCCAGGTTTAAAATAATATACAGGTATGAGCCAAAGACTCAGGAACAAATATCTTCTGTTAACATAGAACCGGGCGATATAGCTGATGTTAATCTATACCCGCAATTACCGTCCCAGGTTATATCCGGCATAAAAAAACAGGAAAGCCAGTTAGTGCGGGTAAGCCTGTATTATATTGATTCAAAGGGCACTGCAATAAAACTAAGGGATGATTTTACGGATTATGTAACGCTTTACCCGTACAACCAGTTCTTTACCAGCGTCTACACCGCCCTGGGAAATGAAGTCCCTGTAATAGAAACGCTTGTTGCCTGGGTTACTTATAATGACCCGGCGTTGAATGAAGTTTTACTAAAAGCAAGCAAACGCGGAGCTGAACTTAAGCCGCAGGTAAAAATTGTCGGCGGGCAGGACCCGAGGATATTCTTAAGGGCTGCTGACCAGCTGGATAAAGATTTCCTGCATCAGATAGAGCTTATATATAACACGTTAAAAGAAGATTATAAGATAGACTATTTGAATAACCCTATCGTCTCGGATACAGGTAAACTGTTAAAAACGCAGAGAGTAAAATTTCCCAGTGAAACCCTGAAATTTAAGGGAAATTGTATTGATTTGGCGGTACTATTTGCAACAATACTTGAAAGTATTGAAATTAACCCGGTTATAGTCCTGCTTCCCAATGACGGCCATTGTGTGGTAGGGTGGGAAGTTCCGGGTACTGATAAATATATGTATCATCTGCTTGAAACAAATAACTTTGGCCAGGATTTTTATAAGGTATTGAACAATGGTAAAGTATGGGTGGATAAATACGGCTTGACGGACAAATTCAACTCCGGCATAGACTTTGACAAGAAAGGGATTTACAAGCAGAACAATGATGTTATAATTTTCAATATTAAGAAGATCAGAAAATTTGTCCCTCCTTCCAGCTGCATTGTAGAATAAAAACCTGAATCTGATAAATTAAACCCTTATTTTAGTAGTGTAATGTTATCAATAGATCTTTATATTTGATTGTCCTTTCGGCCAAAGGGAGAAATCTTGATTTTTCAAATATATAAAAGATTTCTCCTCATCCCGACTTGGCGGGATTCGTCGAAATGACAACATCAAGATATATTATCCAACTGTAAAGGAATTTCTGAAACATAACGCTATATTATTTCCTGGATAATTTTGTCTTATATAAAAACTTGCGTCTTATATTCTATTCTGGTATAATTCATTAGGGAGTTAAGAAATATCGGAGGTGCAGCAATTTATGGAAGCAGATGACAAAAAATCATGTTTGCCTGATACTGATAGAAGGCAAAAGGATATGCTTAGCAAAGAAAGGTTCAGCAAGTATTTTCTTTTAGGTGTATTTATCATTTCTTTGTTGATTTTTTTGTATATAATTAAAATATTTATTTTAGATATAACTCTTGCAGTAGTTTTAGCCACTTTTTTTTATCCTTTATTCAAAAACATTCTTCGTATTTTTAGAAATAAGCATGGGATCAGCGCTCTGTTAACATGCGTAATAATATTGCTTGTATTCTTGATACCATTAGTTATCATTTCAAATATAATAGTAATTCAAAGTAAAGAGTTTTATCATTTGTCCGCTCCTCAGATAAAAGAAATAATAGAACGCAAGGTGGCTTTTTTTGCCAGGCTGCAGGAATCTGCTGTCGGGGATTTACTGTCGGATTATGGCTTCGATTGGCAGAATGAGCTAAATGACGTGATGAAGTTTATAGGCACACACATCGCTACTGTCGTAAATAAGACATCACAAAAAGCTTTCAAGATAATATTTGATCTATTTATAATCCTATTTGCCACATTTTATTTTTTAAAAGACGGGCAAAGGATCCTGGTCAGGATAAAGAACAGCATACCGTTAAATGATGAGTACAAGGAAAATATTATTTCGAAGTTTTCATCTGTGTTGGATGCAACAGTTAAAGGTGTTTTTTTTATAGCCATATTGCAGAGTTCTTTGGCTACAGTAACCCTTTGGGCTTTCGGGATAAAAGCCTGGCTGTTATGGGGAGGTGTGATGCTTGTGCTTTCCACCATACCTTTTGTGGGTACGGGTTTTGTACTGGTTCCTACCGGTATAATAAAAATAGTAAACGGCGATATAGGTTCCGGGATAGCTATTATCATAATAAGCTTATTTTTTATCTCATTGATAGATAATTTCATCAGGCCCCGTATAGTCGGCCATTATGCGGGAATGCACGACCTGGTGACTTTTTTTGGCATAGTAGGGGGTATCAGCGTATTCGGCCCTGTCGGGATTATTATAGGCCCGATTATAATCGCGATATTTGTCACGATACTTGAAATATACAATATTGAATTTTATGAACATATAAATTACTCCAAGCGTAAAACAAACAAAAACGAAATCATTCCAAAATAATTGGAGTAAAAACTCTCCTGCCTTATGATATTCCCCAAAATTCTTTGATAGTATTGTTTTGTTGTTCTGCCTGCGGTTTATCACGTTTTCTATTTGAATTTTAAATCATTTTTTTGTAAAATCACCTACCTGGGAGTTACGTATGGACGCATGGGAAAAATTCAAAATAGCAATAAAAAAAGACGGCCTTGTGAATGAAGGAGACAGGATAATTTTAGCTGTCTCAGGCGGGCCGGATTCTGTTTGTCTGACGCACCTTTTCTGGAGGCTGGCAAAGGCCCTGGATTTAGAACTGGTGATCGTTTATTTTGACCACGGCTTGAGAGTACAGGCAAAGAAAGAAATATTTTTTATTAAAAAGTTAGGCGGAAAACTAAATATACCGGTACAAGTCCGGGTATTGAAAGTAAAAGAACATTCAAGCCAAAATAAAGTATCTATAGAGACCGCAGGCAGGGATCTGCGTTATCAGGAACTGGATAATGTCGCAAAGGAATTGAAGTTCAATAAAATCGTGACAGGGCACAATGCAAATGACAATGCGGAAACTGTCCTTATGTGGCTGATCCGGGGGACCGGGGCAGAGGGACTCTCAGGTATACCTCCCAAGCGCAAAACAAAAGGGAACATTGAGGTTATCAGGCCGATTTTATCTGTAACAAGAAAAGAGATATTAACTTATCTCAAACGCCAGAAGATGTTTTTTTGCATAGACCGTTCAAATTTTGACATTGACTATACAAGAAATAAGATAAGGCACGAGCTTATCCCAATGTTAAACAAATATAATAGTAACGTAGTAGAGCATCTTTATAATCTTTCAAGAATAGTTTCCCGTGAAAATACGTATTTAAATATGCTTTCACAAAAGGCGCAAAAGAATCTGGTTTCGGTATCAAAAAACAAAATCTCACTTGATTTAAAAGGATTTTTTGGATATAATAAGGCAATACAAAATCGAATTATAAAAAATATTTTGCCGCAGAAACGGTCGCAACTCCAAATTGAACGTTTAATGGATTTTTTGTCCGCCCCTCATAAAAAAAATATTCATTTTTCCAGTAATTGGGAAATAGAGAAGTCCCCCGGGAAACTGGTAATAAAAAAGTTAGTGCAGGCATAATGGCGAAAAACAAGAGCATAGAAGTTCTTTTAACCGCAGCACAAATCAAAAAAAGAGTAAAACTCCTTGCCAAAGAAATCTCGAGAGATTACAAAGGCGCAAAATTAACCGTAGTTCCGATACTTAAAGGAAGTATTTTATTTTTTTCTGACCTGTTAAGGAATCTGAAAGTTGATTGTGTGATAGATTTTATTTCGGTCTCTTCGTATAAAGCCGACAGATCAAAAGGCATAGTCAGGCTGTTAATGGATTTAAGGCAAAGCCCGCAAAATAAACATATATTGATCGTAGAAGATATAGTCGATACAGGGTACACGCTGGATTATCTTTGTAAGAATTTAAAGCAGAGGCGGCCGCTTTCTGTCAGAACCTGCGTACTTCTTGATAAACCTTCTTTAAGAAAAGTGCCCGTAAAGATCGATTATAAAGGGTTTAAAGTGCCGGATAAATTCGTTGTAGGCTACGGGCTAGATTACAAAGAAAAATATAGAAATTTACCTTTTATAGGAATATTAAGGGAAATTAATTCGGAGGTTGTTAATAATGAAAGATAAGAATCGTTTAGGCCTGGTTGTCTGGATAGTGATTTTCGGCATTTTACTTTATTTTATCCAATCTGTACGGAAAATGAACCTTGAGCAGGAACTCCCTTACTCAACTTTCAAGAAGTATTTAAAATCGAACCAGGTGCTTGAAGTTACGGTCGCAAATGAAATGATCAAAGGCAAATTCAAAGCTCCGGACGGGAAAACCTTAAATTTTAAAACAATTCCGCTTAATGATCCGAAACTCGTAGAGGAACTTGAATCATATAATGTTTCGCAGTTTTCAGGCACTATAGAGCGCAACTGGCTCATGGCTCTTCTTCTTAACTGGGGCCCTATGATACTCTTGATCGCTTTTTGGCTTTGGATGATGAAAGGGATGCAGAGCGGCGGAAGGCAGGTAATGTCTTTCGGCAGGAGCAAGGCAAAACTGCAATCGTCTAAAAATATGAAGATAACTTTTGCCGATGTCGCGGGCTGCGACGAGCCTAAAGAGGAGTTAAAAGAGATCATTGAATTCTTAAAAGACCCCGCAAAATTCCAGAAACTTGGCGGAAAAATACCCAAAGGTGTACTGGTATACGGCGCTCCGGGCACTGGAAAAACCCTTTTAGCTAAAGCTGTCGCAGGAGAAGCGGGTGTGCCGTTTTTTTCATCAAGCGGGTCTGAGTTCGTGGAGATGTTCGTAGGAGTCGGTGCGTCCCGTGTAAGAGACCTTTTTGACCAGGGAAGAAGGAGCGCTCCGTGTTTGCTTTTTATCGATGAAATAGATGCCGTAGGAAGGCACCGTTTTGCCGGCATAGGCGGCGGGCATGACGAAAGAGAACAGACGCTTAATCAGCTCTTAGTTGAAATGGACGGGTTTGATACGAAAGAAGGGGTTATTTTAATAGCGGCCACGAACAGGCCCGATGTGCTTGACCCTGCATTACTTCGGCCAGGCCGGTTTGACAGGCATATAGCTGTTCCTACGCCTGATCTAAGAGGAAGGGAAGAAATATTGAACGTACATACCCGCACAGTCAAAGTTGCCAAGGAAGTTGACTTGAAGGTAATAGCAAGGCGCACTCCAGGTTTTGTAGGTGCCGACATAGCGAATTTAGTAAATGAGGCTGCGCTCCTTGCTGCAAGAAAGAACCGGCCCAGTGCCATAATGGAGGATTTTGAAGAAGCTATCGATAGGGTATTAGCAGGGCCTCAAAGGAAATCAAGGTTTATATCTGATTACGAGAAAAAAATAATAGCTTATCATGAATCAGGCCATACGCTTGTAGCAAAGTTCACCCCGGGGGCTGACCCTGTTCATAAGGTCTCTATCATTTCAAGAGGCCCGGCTTTAGGCTACACTTTACAGCTCCCGCTGGAAGACAGGTACCTGACCACCAAGAAAGAGATACTTTCAAGGCTTGCGGTTTTCCTCGGAGGCCGCGCTGCTGAACAGATGATGTTCAAGGAAATAACCACCGGTGCTCAAAACGACCTATCCAAGGCGACTGAAATGGCGATGAGAATGGTAGTAGAGTTCGGCATGAGCGATAAAATAGGCCCGGTGTCGCTTAAAAGACCGAATGAAGAAATATTCCTGGGCCGCGACATTTCGCGCGAGCCAAGGTTTTCAGATAAAACCTCGGAGATAATAGATGAAGAAGTAAAACGCATAGTTGAAGAGGCGGAAAAGCGGGCTGAAGACATATTAAAAAAACATAAAGATAAACTGCAGGCACTTGCAGAAAGGCTCATAGAAAAAGAGATCCTGGACGGAGAAGAAGTCGAGCTCCTGGTAAACGGAAAAACAGAAAAAGCCGAAAAACAGGAGAAAACAGAAAAACCCGAGAATATCGACAAAGCCGAAAAACCCGAGCAAAAAAAGGAAGCCGTAAAAGAAGATAAAACTAAAAATATAAAGCAGGACGATAATACAACAGGAGACCTGTTCGGATAAAAAAATCATTGAAAAATGAAAAATTCAAAATTAATGTGCCCACTCCGGCGGATTTATTTAAAATAATCCCGCAAAGCGGGATACAACAATTTTGCATTTTACAATTTTCATTTTTCATTTAAGTTAGGTCGCTTTTGGCGATATAGTTTGCGGGAGTTAACCTTGAATAAAAAGAAAGCTGAAAAGGCTATTTCACTGCTTCTCGAAGCGTTCGGAGAAGATATAAACAGGGAAGGTTTAAAGAATACTCCCTGCCGGGTCGCAGAATTTTATGAAGATGCCCTTTCGGGGATGAAGCTCAAACCTGCCGACGTCCTGAGCGTGTACTATGAAAAAGAAGGGCATGAGGAAATAGTTTTGGTCAAGGACATCCCTTTTTATTCTTTATGCGAACACCACCTGCTCCCTTTTTTCGGGAAAGTACATGTTGCTTATATACCTAAGAAAGACCGCCTTTTAGGTGTGTCAAAACTCGTTCGTGTAGTCGATATGTTCTCAAAGAGGCTGCAGCTTCAGGAGAGGATGACCAAGCATATCGCCGATACGATAATGCAGATAGCAAAGCCTTACGGGGCTATGGCGGTAATAGAAGCTGAACATTTATGCCTGACCATGAGGGGAGTAAAAAAGCCCGGCTCAAAAATGATAACCTCTGCGATGAGAGGCATCTTTTTAAAGGACGCGAGGACAAGAAGCGAAGCTATGGCGCTTTTAAGATAGAGGGATTTCCGGTTGAAAGCCAGAATAATAGAGATCAATAAAGAATCAGATGCGATAGAAAGAATAAAAGATACCGGTGCAGATTTGAGTTCTTTGAAACTTATGTCTTCTAAAACGTTGTTCAGGAATATCCTTTTAGAAAAGATAGACAACAGAGCTGCGAATTTAATCAAGCAGGAGATACTTTCTCTCGGAGGGGATGCCGCTGTAAACTGGCAGGTCAGCAGGTTTTCTAAAGGGGTTTCCGATGTCTTATTGATGGCAACGGAAAAACAGTTAAATTCTCTCATTAAAAAGTTTGAGAAACAGCCTTTCGGGTTAAAATTGCTGGCTAAAGAGATAGGGGCCGTTATCCTAAACTACAAAAAAGAGGAGTTTCGCTCAGGGGGCATAAATATCTCTAGACAAGGCCCTCTTGTCATGGGGATACTTAATGTAACTCCGGATTCTTTTTCCGACGGGGACATATATTTCGATGTAGAAACCGCACTAGAACACGGCCTTGATATGGTAAAAGAAGGCGCAGGGATAATTGATATCGGCGGCCAGTCAACAAGGCCCGGGTCAAAGCCCGTCAGCGCAAAAGAAGAGATAAGAAGAATAGTGCCTGTAATAAAAAAGCTGGCCAAAAAGATAAGGATACCTATTTCCGTTGATACATACAAGCCTGAAGTCGCACAAGCAGCGATAGATTCCGGCGTAAGAATGATAAACGATATTACCGGTTTAAGATATAAAAACGGGCTTATGGCAAAAGTTGCCGCCAGGAACAAACTTCCTGTTATCATAATGCACATGCAGGGAAACCCCTCCAATATGCAGGATAACCCGAAGTATAATGATGTGGTAGCAGATATAGCTGATTTTTTTGACAAAAGGATAGATTTTGCGGTGGAGAGTGGAATAAAAAGCGATAATATTCTCCTTGACCCGGGTATTGGTTTTGGAAAGACCCCGGATCATAACCTTCAAATATTAAAAAGGCTAAGAGAATTTACTTCTTTTGGAAAACCTCTTGTTGTGGGGACTTCCTTGAAAGCTTTTATTGGAAAAATCCTTGGCGGGATACCCGCAGGAGAAAGGCTGTCCGGAAGCCTGGCAAGTTTTGTCTGGGCGAGCTTGAACGGTGCAGGTATTTTAAGAGTGCATAACGTAAAAGAAGCAGTTCAAGCTTTAAAAGTTATTAAAGCAATTAACGAATTACAAACAAAATAATGAAAAATATAAAATGAGTGTATTTGAAATTTTGGATTTGTTCGGCCGGGATTTGACGTTTTGGGATTTTGTCATTGTTTTGTTGGGATTTATTCAGCGGAGCTAACAATGGAACTGATCAGGTTTTTGTGGTTGAATTATGTGGTAAACATTATCGATATACTGATGGTAGCCTATATATTTTACAGGCTTCTTCTGATTATAAAAGGCACAAGAGCTGTCCAGATCGTAGTCGGAATACTCATATTGGCTGTTGTAACGGTGCTCGCAAAAGAGGTTTTAGGCCTTAAGGCCTTAGGCTGGCTCCTGGACAAGTTCTGGCTGGGTGCTGTTGTAATACTTGTCGTGGTTTTTCAGCCTGAGATACGTTCGGCTCTTGCGCTGCTCGGCAGCCACAGATGGGGAAGGATACTGATATCAAAAGAATTGAGTTTTATTGAAGAAATAATTGAAGCCATAAAAGACTGCAGCAAGAAACAAATAGGAGCGCTGATAGTCTTAGAACAGGACGTAGGATTAAAAACCTATATAGAAACAGGGATATTCATAAATGCGCAGGTCAGTAAAGAGCTTATAACTACTATTTTTAACCCGAAATCTGCCATGCATGACGGAGCCCTGGTACTGCGAAACGAACATTTGATAGCTGCCAGATGTATACTCCCGTTAAGCCATGAACCGATAGTTTCTATCCTCGGCACGAGGCACAGGGCAGCTATAGGGCTTAGCGAGATATCTGATTCAATAATAATCGTGGTCTCTGAAGAGACCGGCAAGGTCTCCACAGCGTACAAAGGAAGGCTTGAGTCGGATATTGACCCGGAAGACTTGAGAAAGAGGCTGATAGCATTATACAGAAAACGCGGAGAAAGCGTTTTGTTCGGCTAGCGCAGCGTACCGTAACAGAGGATCTTATGGGAAATATATTAAGAAAGATAAAAGAGAATTGGCAGTTGAAATTAATAGCATTGTTCCTGGCATTGATACTGTGGTTTATTTTAAATAATGTAAGGTAAAAAGGGTCTTTCAAGACCCGATAAGGAGACGAAATAAATGCCTAAATTAGGCGTAAATATCGATCATATAGCCACGCTCAGGCAGGCAAGGAAAGAAAAAGAACCCGACCCTGTAGAAGCTGCGGTTATCTGCGAACTTGCAGGTGCAGACGGAATAACCGTTCACTTAAGGGAAGACAGGCGGCATATCCAGGACAGGGATGTTCAACTGCTTCGGCAGACCATAAAATCAAAACTTAATTTGGAGATGTCTATAGCAAATGAAATAGTCGATATTGCACTTCAAGTAAAACCGGATGATGTCTGCCTGGTCCCTGAAAAGAGGCTGGAACTTACCACTGAAGGCGGTATAGACGTAGTCAGCCAGAAAGAAGTTTTTGAATCTGTCATAACAAAATTAAAAAATGCAGGTATAAGAGTAAGTCTTTTCGTCGACCCGGACGAGGCTCAGGTAAGTGCGGCAAAGGTCGTAGGAGCCGATGCTGTCGAGCTTCATACAGGCAGATATGCTCAAGTATTTAACTATAGGCCCAGAGATAACAGGCTGGTTATAGAGGAAATTGAAAGGCTGAAAAAAGCCGCGAAAATAGCCAGGAGTTTCGGCCTGACGCTGAATGCCGGGCACGGGCTTGATTATAAAAACGTTGGGCCTGTTGCAAGTATCCTTGAGATGAATGAATTGAATATAGGTTTCTCTATAATAGCGCGTGCGGTGTTAGTGGGACTGGACCGAGCGGTTAGAGAGATGAAAGAATTGGTAAGATAGACTTCAGACCTCAGACTACAGACCAAAAACAAGTTAGGCTTTTAGTCTGTTGTCTGTTGTCTGTAGTCGGAGGTAAAATGTGCGGGATAGTGGGGTACATAGGTTCTAAACAGGCAAGTGACGTTATAATCGACGGATTAAGTCGCCTTGAATACCGCGGGTATGATTCTGCCGGGGTTGTAGTTATTTCCGGTGACAAGATAGAGCTTAGAAGAAGCGAAGGAAAACTGGAAAAACTGCGTAAGATAGTAAATAAAATGCCTGTAAAGGGGAGCTTGGGTATCGGCCATACCAGGTGGGCTACCCACGGTAAACCGAGTGAAGAAAATGCCCATCCTCATACTGATTGCACGGGGAAAATAGTAGTTGTTCACAACGGTATAATTGAAAACTATGTAGAATTAAAAAAGAAATTAATAAGTGAAGGGCATAGATTCAAATCCGAAACGGACACGGAAGTTGTGGCACATATCGTAGAAAAGTATTTTAAAGGCAATTTACTTGAAGCAGTATTTAAAGCTTTAAACGAGATAAGAGGCTCTTATGCTTTAGGCATAATATCGGCAGACGACCCGGGGCATATCATAGCTGCAAGGCAGGATGCGCCGCTTATAGTGGGTTTTGGAAAGGGCGAGAATTTTATCGCATCCGATATACCGGCTCTTTTACCCTACACAAGAGACATGGCCTTTTTAGAAGAAGGAGATGTGGCGGAACTCACAAAAGACCGCGTCAGGGTATTCGGGAAGGATAGGAAGGAAATAAAAAGAAAGGTCCATAATATAACCTGGGACGCTATCCAGGCTGAAAAAGGCGGGTATAAGCATTTCATGCTCAAAGAGATCCATGAGCAGCCGCAGGCTATCAGGGAAACATTTCTGGGCAGGCTGTACCCGGAAGAATCACGCGTAAATTTAAAGGAAGAGATCGACCTAAGCGAAGCAGCACTCAAGAAAATTTTTAAGATTTATATTGTCGCCTGCGGAACGTCGTACCACTCAGGGCTTGTAGGGAAATTCCTTTTTGAAAAACTTGCCGGCATACCCGCAGAAGTGGATATAGCTTCGGAATTCAGGTACCGCTCACCGGTGCTCGGCAAAGATACGATGGTAATAATAATCACGCAGTCCGGAGAGACCGCAGACACGCTTGCCGCACTCAGGCTTGCAAAAGAAAATAAATGCCAGACCCTTGCCATATGTAACGTCGTGGGCTCTACTGCCAGCAGGGATGCGGATAATGTAATATATACGAGGTGCGGCCCCGAGATAGGTGTAGCTTCAACAAAGGCTTTTACCGGACAGTTGACTGTGCTGTACCTATTGGCTATTGACTGGGCCATAAAGAAAAAAATGCTCTCCAATTACGAAATAGATAGATTGATCAATGAATTCTGGGAAATCCCTTTAAAAGCAAGTGAAGTGCTAAAGCTTGAAAAAAATATTGAGGAGCTTGCCAAAGAGTTCATGAACAAAAGGGATTTTTTGTATCTCGGCAGACATTTAAATTACCCGATTGCTCTTGAAGGAGCTTTAAAGTTAAAGGAAATATCCTATATTCACGCCGAGGGCTACCCCGCAGGCGAAATGAAACACGGGCCCATAGCCTTGATAGATGAGAACATGCCTTTATTGGTAGTTGCCACGCAAAGCAGTATTTATGAAAAGATATTGAGCAATATAGAAGAAGCAAAGGCCAGGGGCGGTATTGTGATAGCGTTGGCAACAAAAGGGAACAACGATATAAAAAACAGGACTGACCGGCAAATATTCCTGCCTGAAGTCGATGAAGTTTTTTCGCCTCTCCTGAACGTTATCCCGATGCAGTTATTTGCTTATTATGTAGCTGTATATTTGGGATGCGATGTCGACCAGCCTAGGAACCTGGCAAAGTCAGTAACTGTGGAGTAAAGGAGTTTGCCCAACTGGTTCTTGTTTCGGCTGCGGAAACTGTATTTTTGGCTGCAACTTCGAAATCTTTTCCTAACGTAGCTCTGCTACGCTTCGTCAAAGATTTCTTTGTTTCGCTCAAAAATCCTGCTTCCTCGCTGCGAAACCGGATCAGCTGGGCAAACTCATTGATATTGGCAGGAGCAATGATAATTACATCACTAAACATGATAAATAGGAAATAAAATGAGAGTGGGCATAGACATAGTTGAAGTAAAACGTATAGAAAAACTTATTAAGAACAGGAAATTCCTGAAAAAGATCTATACAAACCAGGAAATCGGTTATTGCAAGGACAAAGTCAATAAAGGGCAGCATTTTGCCGTAAGGTTCGCCGCAAAAGAAGCTGTCTGGAAGGCGTTAATGGAAAAGAGTATCACACATAAAGATATAGGCATAAAGAACCTGGCCGACGGAAGGCCTGAGGTTTTTATTAAAGGCAAAAAAAGAAGAAATATAGATATTTCGCTTTCTCATACAAAAGACCATGCGATAGCCTGTGCAATTGTTGATAAATAAATCCAATGTCTGAAAAAAAAATAACTTCAAGTTTTGTAAGGTCTTTGATATTAAAAAGAAAAAGGGATTCGCATAAAGGCGATTACGGCCATGTCCTTGTAATAGCAGGGTCTCTTGGCCTGGCCGGTGCAAGTGTGCTTTCTTCTTTTGGGGCGTTACGCTCAGGTGCCGGGCTTGTGACAGTTGCTCTGCCGGAAAGCCAGCAGCCTATAGTGGCAAAAAAACTGCGGCCTGAAATAATGACGCTTTCTTTAAGCGAGACGAAATATAAGACAATAAGTTTGAAGGCATTTGATAAGATACTTGGGTTTATTGATAGAAGAAAAATCACTTCGGTTGTCCTTGGCCCCGGGCTTGGAGTAAACGATGAGACGGCGGCTTTAGTAAAGAAGCTTTTGTCTAATATTAAACTGCCCGTGATTCTTGATGCAGACGGGATCAACTGCATCAAAAACGGTAAGCAAGCACTTAAGATACCTGTTCTTAAAAATGCGAAAGCGAATATAATCATAACACCGCACCCGGGGGAAATGTCGAGGCTGACAGGGATCCCTGTAAAAAAAATAAATAATAACAGGGCTTATATAACAAAGGCATTTGCTAAAGAAAACAAAGTTATCTGTATCCTGAAAGGCAACAGGACCGTTGTAAGCGACGGGAACAGCTCTTATATTAACGCTACGGGAAATCCGGGTATGGCAACTGCCGGGTCAGGCGATGTTTTAAGCGGGATGATAGCTGGTTTTATCAAGCAGGTCAAAGAACCAAGGTTGTTGAATGCAGGGCTTGCTGGAGTATTTATACACGGACTTGCCGGAGATATAGTTGCAAAAGAAGAAACTGAGATAGCTTTGATAGCCGGAGATATAGTTGAAAAGATACCTGATGCAATAAAAAGAATTATAAATGGATAATAAAATTAGTAAAAATTTGATCTCTATAAGAAGGCAGATACATACAAACCCGGAACTCAGTTCTTGCGAGTTTAAGACCGCGGCTTTTATAGAAAAAAAATTAAAACAGGCAGGGATAAAAACCATAAGGCTGGCTAAAACCGGTGTCATAGGAATAATAAACGGCACAGGGACGGCAAACGGCAAAAAGAGGTCTTTTGCACTGCGGGCCGATATAGATGCGCTGCCTATCAAAGAAGAAACAAATAAACCCTATGCTTCTAAAAATTCTGGAGTCATGCACGCTTGCGGGCATGACGCAAACACTACTATCGTTCTTGGCGCAGGGTTTTTGCTTAACAGGGAACGAAGAAGTTTTAGCGGCACGGTTAAACTGATTTTTCAGCCCAGCGAAGAAGACGGCAATGGGGCTGCGGCGTTGATCAAAGCAGGAGTGCTTTTAAACCCCAGAGTAGAAGCCATCGTAGGCGTCCATGTAAACCCCTGGCTCAAAACCGGCGAGATCGGGCTTAAATATGATGAAATGATGGCTGCTGTGGATAAATTCAACATTGAGATACTCGGCAACAGCGGGCACGGGGCATATCCTCATCTCGGCAAAGATGCTGTAGTAATAGCAAGCCAGGTCATTAATTCTATCCAAACGGTAGTTTCAAGAGAAACAGACCCTACTGAGCCGATAGTTATTACAATCGGAAAAATACAGGGAGGGAACAGGTATAATGTTTTGTGCGGAAAAGTTGAACTGGAAGGCACGGTAAGGACTTTGAATGAAAAACTTCACAGGTTGGTCCCTAAGATCATAGAAAAAAAGATAAAGTATATAACAAAAGCTTATGGGGCAGGATACAAGTTCAACTATGAAGTAGTGGGCTACCCGCTTCGGAATACAAAAAAGATATTAGAGTTGTGCAAAAAAACCGGGGAGAATATATTGGGGAAAAACCGGGTAAAAATACTTAAAAAGCCGTCTATGGGCGGTGAAGATTTTTCAGAATATCTCCGCCAGGTGCCGGGATGTTTTGTGTATTTAGGTAGTTCGAAAAAAAACTCATATTCCTGGCATCACGAAAAGTTTGATATAGATGAAAATGTCCTATCAAACGGAGCAAATCTCCTGTTTGAAATAGCTAAAGAATTTTTAAATAGTGATAAATGATAAATAAAGCCCGTAACCCGTAACCCGAAACCCGTTCTTGCAGGTTGCTGGTTACGAAATACGGGTTACGAATTTGGAGGTAAAAATGTTAGCGGTTATTTTTGGTTTATTGTTTGCAATTATGGGTATCTGGGGAATTGTCACATGGTGGTCAGATTATATAATAGTTTTAAAAGGACTTGT
The DNA here is from genome assembly GCA_020523885.1 of Candidatus Liberimonas magnetica. Lineage (NCBI taxonomy): Bacteria > Pseudomonadati > Elusimicrobiota > Endomicrobiia > Endomicrobiales > Candidatus Liberimonas > Candidatus Liberimonas magnetica. The sequence continues at coordinate 37,104 of JAJAPY010000008.1, forward strand.
GCCGTTCATGCTTTTTTGCGGGGGTATTATATCGATAATAGTTGGTATAAGTGCCATCTCGGATTCCTTGAAATCAAAAGAATCTCCAGGTAGAGAAGAAAATATAGAATAACAAAAGCTATGTTAAAAAAGAAGTTAAAGATAAATAAAATAGGAGAATTTGAACTTGTAGAAAGAATAAAGAAAATAATTTATCCCGCCAAAAGGGGTAACGGCAGGTTAATAATTGGTCCGGGTGACGATGCTTTTGTTTCTAAAATATCCCCGGATTTTTTGCTGGTTGTAACAAAAGATCTTTTGATAGAAGACGTGCATTTTAAGCTTGGCTGGACAACTGCGCAAGACCTGGGTTATAAAGCAATAGCAGTGAATTTAAGCGATTTAGCAGCCATGGGTGCGGTTAGACCGTTATATGCCCTTGTGGGTATAGCACTCCCTGGGGATATCTCTGTGGATTTTGTGGAAAAGTTGTATATAGGTATGTGCAAAATTTCTGATAAATATGGTTTAAAGATAGCCGGCGGCGATACGACATCATCTAAAAAACACATTGTAATATCAATCACTTTGTTAGGTGAAGCAAAGAAAAAACACATATTGTTACGTTCAGGCGCAATGCCTGGCGACCTCATAATGGTTACAGGCACGTTTGGAGATTCTGCAGGAGGTCTTTTTTTGCTTAAAAGAGGCATTAAAAAGCCTAAAAATTATCAAAAATACCTAATAAACAAACATAGACTTCCGGAGCCAAGAATAAGCCAGGCCCATAAAATAGCAGGATCCGGGCTTGCTACAAGCATGATAGATTCCTCTGATGGTTTAGCGGCCTGTGTTAACTTTTTATCTAAGGAGAGCAAGTCTGGGATGCGTTTAGATCTTGAAAAAGTGCCTGTTTCAAAACAATTAAATGAACTGAAAAAAGATTTCAACGAAGTTGATTTGCTTGATTATGCTTTAAAAGGCGGAGAAGATTACGAACTTGTTTTTACTGTTAATCCTAAAAATCTGAAAAAGGTAAATAAAATCCTGCCCGGTGCAAGAGAGGTCGGTGAAGTTACAAAAGATAAGGGTATAAAGTATTGTCTTTATAATAAAGAAATAAAACTGGAAATTTCAGGGTACCAGCATTTCAATTAAAAGGATCAAAGACAGCTCTTTTATAAGCTCTTCTGCCAAACAGACCATAAAGGTCGGCAAAGATTTTTCAAAACTTCTGAAAACCGGTGACCTGGTCTGTTTAAGCGGAGAGCTCGGCTCAGGCAAGACGACTTTTGCAAAGGGTATAGCCAGAGGTTTCGGGATAAAAGAGTTTGTAAGAAGCTCAAGTTTCGTTATAGTTAACGAATACAAAACAAAAAATATAAAACTTTATCATATAGACCTTTACCGTTTAACTGCGAAGAGCCTGAAGAATGTAGGGCTTGAAGAATACTTGAACACCGACGGGGTCAGTATAATCGAGTGGGCAGAAAAGATAAACTATAAGAAATTACACGGTTATTGGGATGTCAAAATAACCTGGCTTGGTGATAAAAAAAGGAAAATAGCGGCAAGTTATAACAAATGATCCCAGCCCCTCCTGGAAATTTCTTAATATCAGGGGTGCCAGGGAAATAATAAAAATATTATTTTTGCTTAAATTCTTAGGAGGAGCTGGGTGACCATTCTTGCAATTGAAACATCAGGGAAAACGTTCAGCATAGCTGTCGCACAAAACGGAGAGTTAGCCGGCGAGGTTTTTTGGAATTCGGATTTTACCCATTCTGAGAAGCTTATCCCTGCTATCAAGTGGTTGTTAAATAACCTAAATTTAAAGATAGAACAGGTCCAAAAAATAGCTGTTTCAACAGGCCCAGGAAGTTTTACAGGGATACGGGTAGGAATGTCCTGCGCAAAGGTCCTGGCGCAAAACCTGGATGCGGAACTTGTTTGCGTTGATACATTTGACATATTGTCAAAAAGCGTGAACGCGGACGGTTGCCTTGTAATCCCGGTCATAGATGCCTTAAGAGGCGAAGCCTTTGTCAAATTAAACAATAAGGCAGCTCTATATACAATAGAAGGCCTTGCTAAAAAAATAAACAGCATAAGCTCAAAAGTAGCACTGGCAGGAAGCGCTCTTGTAAAAAATAAAGATAGATTAAAAAAACTTATGTCTAATAAGAAAAAAGTGATCTTTTCAAATGTCTATTTTCCGAGAGCCGGTGTTCTTGCATTGATGGCAGGAAAATTAAAAAGTATAAATTATAATATGGCAAAACCGCTCTACATAAGACAGTCTTGGGCGGAAGAAAATAAATAGCGGATAGCGTGCAGCGGATAGCGTATAGTTTACGGCAAAAACATAAAAGTTTATGGCTTTTCTATACGCTAAACGCTATACGCTCTACGCTAATTCGGAGGTTCAAAATGGATTGGGGAATGGAAAACCGTTTAAAAGGGCTGATCAAAAGCGACGGCAGATGTTTTTTTATGCCTATTGACCACGGGTATTTCCAGGGGCCGACAAGCTGCCTGGAAAAACCGGGTGAGACTATAAAACCGCTTATGGAATATTGCGATGCTTTGTTCGTTACAAGAGGTGTCTTGCGCTCGGCTGTCCCGGGTTCCTTAACCAAACCTGTCATATTAAGAGTTTCAGGCGGGACAAGTATGGCCGGAAAAGACCTTGCAAACGAAGTTATTACTACTTCCATAGAAGAAGTAATAAGGTGCAATGCAAGTGCGGTAGGAGTATCAGTATTCGTAGGCAGTGATTATGAAAAAGAAACTCTTCTTAATCTTTCGAATATGGTTAACGAATGCGAGAAATACGGCATACCTGTCATGGCAGTAACGGCCGTGGGAAAAGAGGTTGAAAAAAGAGAGGCAAGGTATCTTGCCTTGGCCTGCCGGATAGCTGCGGAACTGGGGGCCAGGGTAGTCAAGACCTATTGGTGTGAGAAAGATTTTGAGAAGGTAGTTTGTGGATGCCCGGTTCCTGTTGTTATGGCAGGCGGCCCGAAATGCGAGACTGAAAAGCAGGTCTTTGAATTTGTCTATGACGGTCTCCAAAAAGGTTCCATAGGCATAAACCTCGGAAGGAATATATGGCAGAGCAAACATCCTGTTGCTGTGGCTAAGGCACTTGAAGCGATAGTCCACAAAAAAGCAAAAGTTAAGGATGCGGTTGAAATATTTGAAGAAACAAAAAAGAAATAACAAATAACAGACTGCAGACCACAGACCACAGGAAGGCACAAAAAGGTTTTGAGTCGGAAGTCCGCAGTCTGTGGTCTGAAGTCTGATTCTGGAGTTAATATGCATGTAGCGATGTATTATAACAATAAGGACGTACGGCTTGAAGAAATGCCGACCCCTAAAATAAAAGAGGGGGAGATCTTAGTTAAGGTCCAGGCAAGCGGCATTTGCGGCAGCGATGTGATGGAATGGTACAGGATAAAGAAAGCGCCTCTTGTCTTAGGCCATGAAATTTCCGGTGAAATAGCTGAGGTTGCCCCGGGCGTAAAAGGATATAAGGTAGGTGAAAGGGTTTTTGTTTCGCATCATGTCCCGTGCAACGAGTGTAAATACTGCCTGAACGATCACCATACCGCCTGCCAGACCCTGCATACGACAAATTACGACCCGGGCGGTTTCTCGGAATATATAAGAGTCCCAAAAGTCAATATGAAGTGCGGTGTTTTTAAACTGCCTGATTCGGTTTCCTACGAAGAAGGTACGTTCATCGAGCCTTTGGCCTGTGTAATACGGGCACAAGAAAAGGCAGGTTTTAAAAAAGGACAGAATATAGTTATTCTTGGTGGAGGTATATCCGGTATTCTTCATTTAATGTTAGCCCGTGCAAACGGGGCAAATAAAATAGTAGTAACGGATGTCAATAAGTACAGGCTGAAAATGGCAAAGGAGTTAGAAGCGGATACTGTTTTAAATGCAGCAGAAGATGTGCCTTCCTTGATAAAACAAGTTTTCGGCGGAAATCTTGCCGACCAGGTGATAGTCTGCGCAGGTGTGTTGACAGCTTTTGAACAGTCGTTAAAATGTGTTGACAGAGGAGGCGTAGTCCTGTGTTTCGCCACTACGCAGCCGGGTATAAACCTGGCCCTCCCATTAAATGATTTTTGGAGAAATGAGATAACAATAATGCCTTCTTACGGGGCAGCCCCTCAAGACATAGAAGCGGCTATCGGGCTATTAAAAGCTAAGAAAATTGACGTAAATAAAATGGTGACTCAGAGGCTTGAGTTAAAAGACACCGGCCTGGGTTTCAAACTCGTAGCTGAAGGCAAAGAGTCTTTAAAGGTCATCATTGAGCCACAAAAGAAAAGTTGATACAGAGACTTCACGTGCGGGTGTTCATCTTAAGCCTGTTCAGTTCCTGAAGCATCCAGTTATAAATAACTTCAGATTTTAGTTTATTTGCATCATCGCTAAAGTGTATCTTATCATCTTTGTGTAATCTAAACCTTGTTATATCTTTTCCGAATTTATTAAAATAGCCCGTCAAGTCCAAATACCTTATCCCTGCCTGTTCCAGGCTATCGATTGTTGCCTTGTACTCTCTTTTCTCCGTATCATTATATTCATTCAAAGGTTTTAGATAAGGGAAAACAATGCCTAAGACCCTGTCCCCGCTAAAGTCTTTGACCTGATTTAGCCTGCTTACGGAATCGAAATCCTTTGAATTTTTGGTGTTTTCAATTATTTTATTGCTTATATAATTTTTTACATAGAATCTATACAGGTATGAATTTTGAAAGAGAAACGGGTCAATACTGAGAGTTAACAGAGACAATGCCTTGCCATCATTTACTTTTATGGCATAGGCTGTCCTCTCTTCCCATAAATCGTCTACTTTAGTTAAAAATGCGATATTAGAACCTTCCATATCATTAAGACAAAACCCTATAAGTGTCAGGTCCGGTTCAAATTGCCGGGCTTTATACTTCATATACGCAAAGTAATTGTACAACCCCCATCCTCTGACCGCACAATTCAATATTTCATATTTTCCATTTCTGTTTAATTTGTCTTCAACGTATTGGCTCCATTTGCCGAGCTCTGTTATGGAATCTCCCAACAAAAGTATCCTGAAAGCATTTTTGGGTTTTGTCAGGGCATATTCTTTATCTTTCATGCCGAATGAATTTATTTCCTTGTTCGCATTGGGGATAAATTCATATCCGAGGGTTTTTGAATTCCTTAATACGTTATAATCAGGCTCTTTGTTTGTGAAATTGATGGTCATGGCATCAAAGCTGTATTCTTTGTTAAAATGTAACAGGATTTCTGCTAAAAAAAGAGAGGTTAAAACCGCAAGAAGTAAGGATATGGTTATAAAAAATATTCTTTTCATTGTAAAATCAGTGAGATGGTTTAGACTTAGCTCATAATGCAAAAAGTCCCAGAGCATTTTGTGTAGTAATAGTGGAAACTTCATCAATAGAGACAGACTTTATATTTGCTGTTTCTTCTGCAATTTGTGCTAAGTACGACGGCTCGTTCCTTTTACCCCTGAATTCCTGCGGAGGAAGGTACGGGCTGTCCGTTTCAAGGACCAGCTTATCAAGCGGGATTTCTTTTACAACGTTTCTTAGGACAGCGGCTTTCGGATAAGTAATAGGCCCGTCTATCCCAAGTAAAAAACCCATTTCTATAAGCCGCAGCGCTTCATTGACATTGCCGGAAAAACAATGTATGACGCCTTTTATGCTTGGGTATGGCCCGAGAATTTCGATAAGGTCTTTATAGGCGTCCCTGCAGTGGATTATGACCGGTTTACCGGTTTTTACGGCAAGCTCGATATGAAGTTTAAGGACTTTCTGCTGGACTTCTTTTGGTGAATGGTTATAGTAATAGTCAAGACCGGTCTCGCCTACTGCAACTGCTTTCGGGTATTTTAAAAGATCTTCAAGAGTTTTTAAAAGCTCCGGGGAAGCTAGTTTTGCTTCATGAGGGTGTATGCCAAAAGCGCAAAAAATACCCGGGTTCAGCTTGGCTAAGCGGAATGAGTCCTTCCATATATAGGGCTCGCAGCCGACCTCGACAATTTTGTTTATGCCGTTTTCAGAGGCTCTTTTGATGACAAGGTCCCTGTCTATAGAGAACTTCGGATCGGAAAGGTGTGCATGGGTATCAATTAACATACTGCAGACTACAGACCACAGACTAGAGACTAAAGAAGAGTCTTCCGTCTATAAATCAGCCTTTTAATAATTTATCTTTTCTTGGAAAAAGGTTCCCGGCTTTTTTTGTGGCATTTCCGGGCTTGGGGCCGGAGATCCGGATGCCATTAAAAAATTCTTTAGCAGAGTTTTCAATGTTTTCGTTTTCTCCTATCTGTTCCCATATATTAATGCTTATTTGGGGCATGAACGGATACAGAGCCACTGCCGCAGTTTTTATGCTTTCAACGAGGTACCATAATACACCAGGCAGCTGGGGATCATTTTTTTTAGCCATTTCCCATGGTGCATTATTTTGAATAAATTGGTTGGCAGAAGTTATGTGTTTTTGTATGACTTCTATTGCATAATGGAATTGAAGGTTCTCTAAATATTCGTTAAACTCTGCAATATTTATTATTTCTTCCATTCCGCCTGAAGGCGTGTATTTAGGGATTATTCCATTACAATATTTTTCGACCATCGTAAGGGTTCTTGAAACGAGGTTGCCCAGGTTGTTGGCGAGGTCCGTGTTATATCTTTCTGTCAGCGCCTGCCAGGAAATATCGCCGTCACTACCGAACGGGAACAGTGAAACAAGAAGGTACCTGGTTGCATCAACGCCGAATTTTTCGATCAACTCTCCTGGTTTTATGACATTGCCCAGGGTTTTAGACATTTTCTCGTTATTTATCGTAAAAAAACCGTGGGCGAACAATTTTTTAGGAAGCGGAAGTTCAAGCGCAAGTATCATGGCGGGCCAGATCACGCTGTGGAACCATAGTATGTCTTTTGCCATTAATTGGACGTTTGCCGGCCAGTATTTTTTGAATTTTTCCTCGTCCGTGCCGAAGCCTATCCCTGAAAGGTAATTTAGCAGGGCGTCTACCCATACGTAAACGGTCTGTTCTTTGTCAAAAGGAAGCGGGATACCCCATTCAAGAGCAGCCCGGGAAATGCTTATGTCTTCAAGGCCGAGTTTTAATTTTCCTATCGTTTCGTTCCTTCTTGTTAAGGGAAATACCGCGATATGTTTTGGGTGGTTCTCGTTCGAGAGCATTTCAAGGAGTTCATCCCTGAATTTTGACAGGCAGAAGAAGTAATTCTCTTCAGAATGTTCTACGGGTTTCTGCCTGTGGTCTGGGCAGCAGAGGTTTTCGTCTAAATCTGTTTTTGACAGGAATTTTTCGCACGGCACGCAATAAAGTCCTTCATATTTTTTTTTATAAACCATTTTTTTATCGAATAAGTGTTTTAAAAATATCCCAACCGTCTTTTCATGGTTCAAGTCCGTGGTGCGTATAAACGAATCGTTGGTAATGTTCAAGCTCTTCCAGGCATTCTTAAACTCACCCGATACCTGATCGCATAATTCTTTTGGTGTCCGGTTTGAGTTTTTTGCCGCCTGCGCTATCTTTGCGCCGTGCTCGTCTGTCCCTGTAAGGAAATAAACATCGTCGCCTATTAACCTATGCCATCGTGCAAGGATGTCCGCAGCTACGGTAGTATAGGCATGCCCTAGATGAGGCAGGTCGTTTACATAATAGATGGGTGTAGTGATATAGTATTTCATAGTTACAAATTCAATGTAAAATTATCATTGCAAAATTAGCATTTCAAAATTAAAATCAAAAGCTTTATAACTTTTGCATTGCTAATTGTTAATTTTGCATTTTGCAATTAAATCATGTCGCCTTTGGCGACATGATTTGTAGTTACAACCCAAGCTTGTCAAGTATCGTGTGGGAAATCTTTGAAAGCGGGTATGTTTTTGTTTGCTTGTCTTTTAATTCAACGGTAACTTCTTCTTTAAGTCCCATAACCGACACTACGGTACCGGGGCCGTCGGGAGTGCGGACCTTGCTTCCGACTTCAGGGACTTTCTTTTTTATTTCCGTGTAGTTCTGCTGTTCATAAGCAAGGCAGCACATGAGCCTGCCGCAAAGGCCGGAAAGTTTTGTGGTGTTCAAAGCCAGATCCTGTTCTTTGGCCATGTCGATTGTAACAGAAGAAAAATCTTTTAGGAACCCTTTGCAGCACAGTTCCCTGCCGCAATGGCCGAGGCCTCCTATCATTTTCGCCTCGTCTCTAACACCTATCTGTACCATTTGTATCCGCGTCTTAAGGATATGCCCCAGGTCTTTTATTAATTCCCTGAAATCGACCCTTGTTTCAGCAGTGTAATAAATGAAAAGCTTTGACCTGTCGAAAGTATACTGCACGGTCGTCAGCTTCATGTCAAGCTCATGGTCTTCGACTTTCTGAAGCACCATTTTCTGAGCCTGCAGGTTCTTTTTTTCATTTTCTATCAAACGGTTCCTGTCTTCAGGCGTAAACTTCCTGATAATCTTTACTATGGGGTCTTTCGGTTTTTCGATCAACTTTTCTTTTTCAAATATCGTACCGGTCTCTTGCCCGTGTTCTGTCTCAACTATCACGCAATCTCCGATATTCAAATCAAGATGGCCCGGGTCTCCCAGGACCTTGTCTTTAATCCTTCGCATTATCAAGCCTGTGACTACTGGCATAATTTGCTCCTGTCTACATTTATTTCATATTGTTTTTTAATTTCAAAAAAGCCAAATCCAGCGCCATTTGTCCGTTCACATTAGCCTCTAAGAGGTTCAGGGAATTCAGCACAGTTTCCACGCAGGACCTGAAATAGGAAGGGTCCTGCCTGAAATCCTGTTTTACAAGCATAAGCAGCTGTGACAAGAACTCAAAAGGAGTTTTTGAGTATTTCTGGCTAAAAGACATGGCTTCAATGGTTGAAAAAGATTTATTTTTTATCTTTTGCCAGACCAGGCTGGTTTCTTCGAGGTCTTCTTCCATATGAAATACCGCATCCGCAATAGACCCTTCGCAGATTCGGGCTAAATTACCGGCTTTTTCTATAGAAAGAGAATAATTTTTTATGAGGAACCCGGAAATTTCCTTTTCGGATAACGGATTGAATATGACTATCTGTGTCCTTGATACTACAGTAGCCGGAAGGTTGTCTTTATGCAGGGCAAGAAGTATTATAATAGTCCACTGCGGAGGCTCCTCCAGGGTTTTTAGAAGGCAGTTGGCAGCATCCGTCGTTATCTTTTCAGCGGGTTCCAGGATAAATATTTTCCACTTGCTTTCAGAAGGCTTTAAGGATACTTCCTTCTGCACGGCTCTTATGGTGTCTATCTTAAGGGCTTTTTGTTTTTCGATGTCTTCGTCTTCAAGCCTTGCCTGCCAGTTGAAGTCTATGATCTGAACGTCAGGGTGCAAGGAATTATTTATTTTATTGCACGGTATACAAGTATTGCAGGCCTCGATTTTGCCTTGGCTGTAACCCTTGCAGTTAAGGATCTTTGCAAGTTCCAGGGCAAACTTCTTGCGTCCCACGCCGTCGGGCCCCAAAAACAGATAAGCATGCGGTATCCTTTTTGATCCCAGCTGTCCTAGGACTATTTGTTTTGCCTTGTCTTGGTTTATTATATTATTAAAGCTCATTATTGCCACCAGGGTCGTATCAAAACCCTAAATACTAAATCCCCGCCTCGCCGGCGAGGCGGGCGAAACCCTAAAAAATTTCAAAAGCACAAAATTAAAAACTCAAAAACTTTTTTAGATTGCACACTTATCTTTAGTTTTAGATTTTAGCAATCTATTTACTACAGACACTATTTTTTTATGAGTTTCATTTATTTCTTCTGCCACGTTAATAACTTTTATCCTTTCAGGGTCGCTTTTTGCAAGCGTTAAAAATCCATCGCGTACTTTGTTATGAAAACAAATGTCCTCTCTTTCGATCCTGTCGCCGTTTTCATAAGATTCTTTCCTTAAACCGCGAGCTTTTTGAAGCGCGTTTTTTATGGGGAAATCAAGGTATATTGTTAAATCAGGGATTATCCCGTGAGCAGCGATAGTGTTCAGGGTTTTTATCATCTTCAGGTCAAGGCCGCGCGCATAACCCTGATAAGCCAGGGTTGAATCAGTGAACCTGTCGCATATTACAATTATATTATTTTCCAGGTTCGGGATCACGCAATATTTTACGTTCTGCGCCCTGTTTGCTTCATACAAGAGCAGTTCAGCCAGCGGATCAACTGAATATTCCGGGTTTAAAAGGATCTTTCTTATATTATCCGAAATATTGCTTCCGCCCGGTTCACGTATTGAAATTACGCCGTTATAACCGAAATTCTTTTTATCTTTTATATATTTTACCAATAGCTCAAGCTGTGTGCTTTTCCCGCTTCCATCGCCGCCTTCAAAGGTTATAAACAGCCCTTTTTTTATGTGCATGGAGTTAATCTTAACAAAATAATATTATAGTGTCAAAGTTTCCTCGGATGGAGCTTCACTTGAATGATAATGCAGATTTTGTTATAATTTTACAAGTTCCTTCGGAAACTTATCGATCATTCAATTTCACTCACGATGTTGAGTCCTTCGGCAGGGATATTCGGCTAAGCTCAAGCGAAGCCCTCAGGACAATAAGTGCAGTCGAATTGCAATGTCGAACCATAGAGTATTCCTATAGTATAAATTAAATGAATAAAAAACCTAATTTCTATCTTTTATTCCTTGTTATGTGCTGTCTTGTAAAAGCAAGCGCTTTTGAAGGCCAAAAAGCCGGGAAAAAAGCGGTTTTTTTTGCTGATTGGGGCAATGACCCTGTTCCTCAGGAAATTGTCAACGTTTTATATGAACACCCGGTCTTAAAACTCGCGGCCTCTTTGCCAAAGAATACACAAAACACCGAATCATTAAAACCTTTGATCGATAACGGACAGCTTGAAGTGGCCCTAACATTGCCTGATGAGCCCATACTTCCTTTGATCTACGAAACGGTCATATCCACAACTGCAATTGTTAAATTCGCATGGCAGCAGGACGTCTGGGATATAATAGCCAATGCAGGACAGAAATTTTATCAGGACTATTCCCTGCCTGCACACGGTTTATATATGCGCTCGGGTATTTTTTCAGATGTGCTGATACAGAAGTTACATTATATGGGATTACGCTGGGTAAATATGAACAAACCTGACGGTTTTGAGGACAGTGTATGTTTTAAAGATGATTTTGTGATTTTTATAAATAAAAAAGATAAATATAAAAATGCAAATGAATGCATAAAACTGATATACTTAAGTTCAGGGCCCGTAACCTGTGTTTTCTTTGATAAAGATACCCCTCTAACGCTTAAGTTCTTACTGGATTTTGCCAAGGAAATAGAAAAGGAAAAAGACGTAACTGAAGACAATATCGTCATGTCAACCCCGTGGCAGTTGTACTCTGACATGAAAGATATAGCAGCCAAAGCTAAAGCCCCCGCTATAAGTTCAGATCTAAAGCCATGGCTTCAAAAGCCCATTATGTGGTATTATCTAAACGAAGCAAGGAAGGTTGTAGAAGACTACAGGAATTCCGGCCAGGCCACAATGGACATGCTTGAGAAAATGAAAGGCGAAATATATCAATTATACAGGTATGAATTGATCGATGCGATACAGAAAAACCCAAAACCTGGAAACGAAGAATTGTTCCGGGCAGGCATTGCAAATGTTTACGGGCTGGCTAAGCTTCCTTTGCCGGCTTGGATAAATAATTCTCTCGATTACTGGTCTGCGGCAGCTGAAAAGTCATCCTACTCAATAGGCCTGCAAGAAGAGACATTAGAAATAAAAAATTCAGATTCCTCAAACGCAGGGATACATATAAAAAACTTCAAAGTTACGATGGGAAACGAAAACGTAATCTATTCTATCGGCTTGGACAGCGCTCCGGCTAATGCCTCTAACAGGATAGAGATATACATAGATTTAAATAATAAATACAGAGTAGGTTCAACAGATATGTTAAATGAAACCAATGCATTCCTGGACCCTGACGATGCCTGGGAACTTGCCTTAAGAGTGGAAAATGGAGTTGCCTGTCTATTCCGTTCAGGCAGGGATAAGCCGAAATTAATAAGAAAACTAAATGCTGAAGATTTAAACCATATAAGCATATCAAGAAACATCCTGAGAGGCAACCCCTTAAAATGGGGGTATCAGGCAATAATTTTAATGAAAAATCAGGGGTCAGAGACATGGGTAATTTCAGATTTTCTATCGCCTGATAAAAATACAAAACATAAGTTAATGAAGAAACCCGTGATTAATTTACCGGCATTAAGGTATATAGAAAAGTAAAATTCAAAATGCAAAATGAAAGATGTAGAATTAAGGTGCCTGCTATGGCGGACTTATTGAAATTAATCCCGCCATGGCGGGATACAACAATTTTGCATTTTACAATTTTCATTTTGCATATAAGTTAGGGCGCTTTGGAGGCCCTAACTTATATGGGAGCATTTATGTCAAAGGTATTATTTGTTTCAAGTGATGTCAAAATGGTTTCTTCATGGCAGGATGTGCTGCTTCTTGGAGGTTATAAAGTTGATGCCGCAATAACAGGCGAAGAAGCCGTAAAAAGGGCTTTGTCCGGAGCACCTGATATAATCCTGATAGATGAAAAAGACAGTTCAAGAGATATAATAATAAAACATCTAAAGAAAGAAATTAAAACGCGTGCCATCCCGGTGATGGACATAGAATCATTGGATATTACAAGGTCCGATATCGTTTTAAAAAATATCAGCGAAATCCTAAAGAAGAAAAAAGTACTGATAGCCGAAGATGACAGGCAGATGTCCAGTATCTTAAAGGCTGTCCTTGAAACTAGAAATTATGATATTAAGGTTACCTACGACGGGGCAGAGACTTTAAAAGAAGTCAAGTCCTGGCAGCCTGAGCTTTTAGTGCTGGACATAATGCTCCCGATAATTGACGGGTTTCATATTTGCCAAAACATCAACGAGGACCCCGCATACGAGTTAAAGCCAAAAGTCTTGATCATTTCGGGGAGAGAGAGCGACTGGGATAAGAATTTGGGCGAAGTATGCGGTGCCGAATGTTATCTTGTAAAACCGTTTGATAACTTGTATTTTTTGGAAAAGGTTCAGGAAATCCTGAATAATTAGCAGTATAGACAATTAAAAATGCAAAATGAAAAATTCAAAATTAAGGTGTCCGCTGCAGCGGACTTATTTAGATCAAACCCGCCGTGGCGGGATACAATAATTTTGCATTTTGCGATTTTCATTTTTCATTTAAGTTAGGCTGGCTTTAAATGGCCTAACTTGTATAAAGGAAAAAAAGATGGCAAAAGTACTCATAGCAGATGATGACCTGGAAATATTAGAACTCCTAAAATTTACTTTTGAAAATGAGAATTATGAGGTTTTGACGGCCTGTGATGGAGAAGAAGCCGTTAATTTAATCAATATTAATAAACCAGATATTATTTTGCTGGACGTTAATATGCCGAAGCTTACCGGTTACGAAGTGTTGGAAAAGGTGCGCCAAAACAGTGCTACCAGCCTTACCCCGGTGATCATGCTCACCTCCCTTACAAAAACGAAAGACAAGATCACCGGCATAAAGCTAGGGGCAGATGAATATGTCGGGAAACCTTTCGAACCATTTGAAATAGTTGCCAGAGTAGAAGGGTTGTTGAAAAGAATCAAAGTCTCTTTATCCGCAAACCCGTTGACCGGCATACCCGGCAACATCTCAATAGAGAACGAAATTAAGAAAAGGCTCGAAAACAATGAAGTTTTTTCAGTGGCTTATGTTGATGCAGATAATTTCAAATCTTTCAATGATAAATACGGTTTTGAAAGAGGAGACAGTGTAATAAGGCTCATAGGCGTGATACTCCGCAGCGCGATAGCCGAGTTGGGGAATAAAGAAGATTATATCGGGCATTTGGGCGGCGAGGACTTTATTTTGATATCTTCAAAGGACAAGATCCGCCAAATAGTAGAAAAATCTATAGAAGTTTTTGATTCTCTGATACCATGCCAGTATGATGCAGAAGAACGGACTAAGGGGTACATGATAGCGCTGAACAGGCACGGTAACACTGAAAAATATCTTTTGATGAGTATTTCAATAGGGATAATCTCGGTAGATCCCGCTTCGTACAAAAATTATTCTCAAGTTGTTGAAAAAGTCAACGAAGTACTAAAGTCCGCAAAAGCGATCCCCGGAAGTGTTTATAAGATGGAATAGAACGGGCCTCAATATTACCCCGCCGCACGGAAATTTATCTCTTTTTTGCCGATACTGTAATTAGTGTCCCAGGCCCGGTGATTCGATCGAAATAATATTTAAAAAGCCATCATCTAAGGTTTGATCTGAGCGTTCAGGATATGATGAGTTTTTTAAGCAGTCCCTACTTTACGATGATTACCAACACGCCGAGTATTACTATAATTGTCAATACTGCCAGGGAAGCGCTAAAGAATGAAGAGCCTTTTTTCCTTATGGTTTCGATAGGTTTTTCTTTAACTTGTTTCTGGGTTATTTTATGCCCTTTTACTACTACTTCTTCAGTGGTTATATTGCCGGCATAGTCCTGTGCAGTCACAGTGATAACATCGTAAGCTCTTTTAGGCAGTATGGCAGAGATGAACCTGCCATTTTCATCTACGGGGACAGGGTTATCATTTACTTTCAGCAGGGCGCCCGGCTCTGTCTTTCCCTCAATATGTATGAATTTGTCAGCGGTATCTGCTTTTTTTTCAGGGTATATCTCTAAGACCGGAGAAACATTGTCGATGCCAAATTCTATAGGGAGGGTATATCTTCCCTCGAAGTCTAAATTATCGATATAGGCATACCTGTAGTAATAAATCCCGTCTGGTAAGTCGTAATCTGCGAATCTAATATTAACTTTTTCGCTGAAACTATGTATCTTGTCAATCAGCACGGAATGAAAATCCGAACCTGACGATATTTGAAGATGGTACCTCGTCACGTTTTTATTTGCAACTACAGGGGCTCCATATTCGGCTTTTGAGCTTCTTGAAACATTTGTATCCGGAGGGGGTATTACACTTACATCAAGAGAACTTGAAACAACTTTTTTCACAGGGTGGGAGGGGGTGGCAGAAGGCCCGGTTTTCGACATATTTATCGAGATATCTGTTTTAGGTTCCGGCGGTAAAGCATGGGGGAGTGAAGGGGGTTCTTTAACCTTTACTTCAGTCCCAAAACCTTTTGTCAGCGTAACTGTCCTTCCCTGAGAAGTAACATCAACTATACCTTCAAAGACTTCAACGATAGTGGTCATGTCCTCTTTTATCTTTGTTTTAAAATCCGGGGGTATCCCTCTTGCGTCAATATGCGGGTCGACTATAGTGCTGGCTGTCAGGATCTTGGTCCTGGAACTGCGGAGCCCGCCCGAGAGCAGGCTTGCTTCTTCGCGGACCTTTTCAGGCCGTAAAATAACCAGGGAATTTTCATCGAGTTTTAAGATCTCTCCGGACGGGAATTTTACCTGTGCTATCGACTGCTGTAGTGTCCTCAGCCCGTCTTCGTTGTATAATTTCATATCTTTCCAGGCAGGGTTCCATTCCGCATCTTTTTGCCTCCGGTAACGGACATCATTTACTACTTCTATCAGGGACGCTGTCCTTAAGTTCTCTTTTATTAAAAGGATGGGCACGTTCAACTTCATTCCCGGCAGGATGAGGTTCGGGTCGCTTGAAGGGAGTTTATTGTATTTTAAGATCTCAGGCCACCGTTTGGGGTCTTTTAAATAATAATTAGCGACGCCCCATAAGGTGTCGCCTTCTTTAACCGTGATTTCCTGCAAAACTTCTGCGTAAATTATTGAACAGAATATCACTAATAAAAAGAAAGGCGTTAAGTATATTTTCGCGAATTTGATTATACTAAGCATTAAGAGTCTCGGTAGTTTCCTGATTTTCTTCCGGTTTCAACGTTTTTGAAATAGTAAAACAAAATTTTGACCCTTCTCCTATTTTTGATTCTGCCCAGATAGTCCCGTTATGTGCTTCGACAATATGTTTACATATCGTAAGGCCCAGCCCCGTGCCCCCTCTCCGCTGGCCGGCGACCTGCTGGAACTTATCAAAGATCTTTGATGTATATTCCGGAGGTATCCCTTCACCAGTGTCCGTTACTACGACCAGTATATGGTCCTTTTCATCAGTTATATTTACAGTGATCTGGCCGTTATCCGGGGTGAACTTTAAGGCATTTCCGATAAGGTTTCCGAAAACCCGTTCAAGAAGCCTTGAGTCTGCCAAGACTGGCTCAAGACCTTCCGGGGCGTTAACGGAAAGCTTTATGGATTTTCTCACTGCGTGTGGTTCCAGGAACTCGATCATCTTTTGTGCGACGGAATAGATATCGGTTTTTTCAAGGTTCAAATGCATCCTGCCGGCCTCAAGTTTTGCAATGTCCAATATATCGTCTATAAGCCCTATGAGTCTTTGAGTTGCGCGGTTCATAGTATCAAGCATCTTTTTTTGTTTCTCGTTCACTTCCCCGCCGACCCCGTCAATAAGGAATTTCAAGAACCCCCTGATCGAGGTGACGGGATTCCGCAGGTCGTGCGTGATGGAATGGAGGAAATCATCTTTCATTTTTTCAAGTTCTTTTTCGAGTGTGATATCCCTTATAAGGATCAAAACACCGAGCTTTTCATTTTTTTCCCGGGTTACGACGTCTTCAGCCGAGATCTCATAGCATTTGGTCAAGGCGTCGGAAGATAGACTGACCTGTTTGGGTTCTTTTCTTTTCGCCATGTTTACCACTTCAAACAGAACGTCTTTGATGAGGGGGTTTTTTACGAGGTTCCAAACTGCCTTGTTTTGCCAGTTTTCCCCTGCGGGCAAGCCCAACAATTCTTCCGCTTTCCTGTTTACGAGCTGCAGCCTTCCTTCCTGGTCTATCAACAAAAGCCCGTCGGAGATAGAGTGAACGACCGATTCGGTCTTTGTTTTTTCCGTTATTACTTTATCCACCTGCATTTCGTCATAACGCCTGAGTTCCATAGTCATATTGTTGAAAGTCTCTGCAAGGTCCTGCAGTTCATCCCTTGTATGGACGCTGACATGCACATTAAAATTCTTTTCGGCAATAAATTGCGCCGCTTTTGTAAGGCTGACCAGGGGCTTTGTAAAGTCCCGCGCGATAAAAAAAACCAGAGCTGAAGCTATTACTAAACTGATAAGGATAAGGAATACCGCCTGTTTCTGCATTCGTTTTACGGAAATGTAAGCTTCGTCTTTATCCTGCTGGATTATTACAGCCCACTTTAAGCCTTCTATCGGAGCATAGGCTCCTACTACCCCCTTACTGTCGGAAAGCCTTGTATATTCTTTTGAACCTACAGATACGGCCTTCAAGGCTTCGTTCACTATAGGGAGGTCTTTAACGGGTGTCTTGGTTTTTGCAAGGTTGACCTGCGGGTGTGCGATTATTTCACCCTTGCTGTTCACCAAAAAGGCATACCCTGTAGATGCGATCCTTGTATGGGTTATTTTTTTCCAGAGGTTATCCAGGGTGACCGTAACATAGAGGCAGTATTGAAAGTCAAGCGGATAAACGATATTTATCCTGGGCTCGTCATTAACAAAATATACTTCGCTTAACGATGAAAGTTTGGGGCTCTTCCAGAAAGAAATAAAAGTCTGGTCTTGTTTCATCGACAAAAGGCGCGGATTCTTTTCAAGGGAAGCATTATAGGCTTTCAGGAACTCACTCCCTTTCTTCTCTACGATAGAGACAGAAACCAGGTTTTCATTGGTATTTAAGAGGGCTTGGAGCACCGACTGTCGGTCGTTCCATGTCATCTGCGAAGACAAAGTTTGTATAACATATTGTATTTCCCTGTCCAGGTTTTTTAAATACTCGTTGACGCTGTCAGCAAGGGATATGGCCATGTTCGTGTGCAGTTCCAGGATAGCGGCCTGCATCCCTTCTTTGTTGATATTTACCGTTCTCCAGCCTACGATGGCGGCAGGAACGACCGCAAGGATCACAAGAATTATGAAGAATTTTGGAAAGAGTTTTAATCTCATGTATATCCTAATTTTAGCCAAATCTATGCTTAATTGTCAATGTATGCGTGCCAGTTCAGAGAGAGCTGTTTTTGCCGTTTTGGTAAAATCATCCTTATATTTGGCCTCGATGCTTTTAACCACAGGGAATTTCATTGTCATAAAGTTCATGAAGCTCCCGTCTTTTTTCATCCTGAAGTCAAGGTGCGGCCCGGTAGCAAGCCCTGTGGCGCCCACATACCCGACAACCTGCCCCTGCCTGACACTTTCTCCGAGCCGCAGGCTTCTTTCAAAATGGGAAAGGTGGCCGTAATAGGATTCGTAGCCGTTCGGATGACGGACCCTCACGAGGTTGCCGAAACCGCCTTCCCTGGCTCTAAATACCACATGCCCGTCACCTACCGACGATACGGGCGTGCCTGCAGGCGCTGCATAATCGATGCCAAGATGAGGCCTGAATATTTTTAAGATGGGATGATACCTCCGTCCTGTAAAAAAGGAGCTTATGCGCCTGTACTGGAGAGGAGCACGCAGGAATGCCCTGCGCAGAGAGTCGCCCTTTATACTGTAATAATCGCTTTTACCGTCCGGGTAAAGGAAATATATCGCCGTATAAGTCCTGCCCCTTGATATGTACTGCGCACCGGTGATAGTATCCTTGATTATAGTCCCGTCGCCAGTCTCTTCTCTTTGCCAGACGGCTTTATAGATGTCACCGACCCGCGGCTCGGTCAGGAAGTCTATCTGCCAGGAAAAGACCTCGGCAAAGCTTACTATCAATTCCGGGTCGATCCCTTTTGCTATCATTGATTCCCACAAAGATGTTTTGATGGCCCCCTGTGTAGTATATGTTTTGTGAACGATTTCCTTAGTCTTTTTAGCCGAACTTATAACTCCACTCGAGCTTTTTTCAACTATGTAAAAATTCAAGCCCGAAGGTTTATAGGTGAACCTTGACCAGTTGTTTGAAGTGTCGGTTTCAACTTCATACTTGTCCCCTGCTTTACAATACCTGGGGTTAAATACCTTTGAAAGGCTCGAAATTATCTTATCGTTTTCTTGCTGGGGCAGGTTTGCAGATTTCAGGCTCTGGCCCAGTGTGTCTCCGGCTTTTAAATTAAAGGATTTTACAGGTGTTTTTACTTGTACCGGTTCAGGGTTTTTGCAGCCGGAAAGAATGAATACTGATATTAAAAGAAAGAGATTTAAATATTTGACAAATTTGACCATAAATATTTCAGTATTTTAGCAGATTTTTTACGATTTAACAATTTTATTAGAACGTTCAGGATAAATTGACTATATCTTCTCTTAATAATATAATAATATATATAAATAAAAAATTATATGAATAGATATTATGAATTGATAAAAGAACTGGAAGGTCTGAAAAACCCTGGGAAAGCTAAATTATTATCCAGTTTTTTTAAAACCGGCAAAGGCGAGTACGGCGAGGGAGATGTTTTCCTTGGTATCACGCTGCCTGAACAAAGAATAGTGTATAAAAAATACCTTGATCTTGGAACGGCGGGTTTAAAAAAACTCCTTTCAAGCGGTATCCACGAGCACAGGCTTGTTGCATTGTTGATACTCGTAGAAAATTATAAAAGATCCGGTGAAGCAAACAGAAAAAAAATAGCAGAGTTTTATATAAAGAACAAAAAAGGGATAAATAACTGGGACCTGGTGGACCTCTCAGCGCCTTCTATCCTGGGCCATTATTTTTTTAACAAAGACAAAAGCCTCTTATACAACTTTGCCCGTTCAAAAAACCTGTGGGCAAAACGGATAGCGGTCCTTTCATCGTTTTATTTTATCAGGAATAGAGAGTTCAAAGATGCTCTTAAGATATCTGCTATACTGCTCCATGACAAGCATGACCTTATACATAAAGCTGTAGGCTGGATGCTGAGGGAACTGGGAAAAAGGGATATAAAAGTTGAAGAATCATTTTTAAAAAAGTATTATAAAACAATGCCCCGGACAATGCTCCGCTATGCGATAGAAAAGTTCGCTAAGGACAAAAAATTATTCTATATGACAAAATAAGCCCCTCTGCTTTGCTCATCAAAAGCTAGCTTGGCAAAAAAGGGCTAAGGAGAGAATTCAACATGAAAAAGTTTATTGTTGTTAGCTTGATGTTTTTTTTGTTTGCCGGCATCGGTTTTGCCAAATCAAAACCCATTACGGTAAAAGGGTATATCCTGGACAATGTGTGCATAAAGCTTAACCAAAAAGACCTCCCTGGCTGTGCTGCCAAGCATACGAAAGAATGCGCTCTTACGCCTGCCTGTTATGAGAGCGGGTACGCTGTCTATACAGACGAAGGCAAACTTATCCCTTTATCCAAGAAAGCCACTGCAAAAACCAGGGCATACTTAAAAAATACTGAAAGTTCGATCAAAGTAATGATATCGGGAGAAAAATCCGGTAAATACCTGGACATCATCACTATCCAGAACCAATAATTATGATAACAAAGGTCAAAATTAATGAGTAAATTACCTAAATTGACGGGTTTCTTGGTCGTGTGGGTGTTTCTTTCTATAGGCACGGCGTTCTGTGAGGATTATTTCATTTCAATTCTGGCAGGAGGGGGCACTCTTTTAGGGGACGGAAATAATGCATCTTTTGCCCGGTTCAACCACCCTGCGGGTATCGCTCTTGATACTTACGGGAATATCTATATCGCAGACACCTGGAACCAGCGTATAAGAACAATCGACTCCTCTGGCTTAGTAACTACTATAGCAGGAAACGGAACAAAAGAGTTTTCAGGAGACTTCAATTCAGCGGCCTCAGCCAGCCTCAATGACCCCTCAGGAGTAACGGTTGATGCATACGGGAATGTTTATATAGCAGACACGGCGAATAACAGGATAAGAAAAGTAGACGGCACAGGCAATATAACTACTATAGCCGGAGGCACCGGGGTTGAACAGGGAAACGGCGGGTCTGCGGTGTCCGCAGTACTTAGCTTTCCTTTGTGTGTCGCGGCCGGCCTTTCAGGCGATCTTTATGTAGCTGATACAGCGAATAACTGTATAAGGAAAATCGATAGTTTAGGCATTATAAGTGCTGTAGCCGGAACAGGGACCGCAGGCTATTCCGGAGACGGCGGGAAAGCAGCTGCCGCCCGGCTGAACCAACCTTCAGCAGTAGCTGTAGACAGGTTAGGGAATATATTTATAGCAGACACATTAAATAACCGCATAAGAAAGATCGATAAGTACAAGCAAATAACAACTGTGGCCGGCAACGGGAAAACAGGTTTTCAGGGAGACGGCGGTACTGCAACTTCAGCCCAGCTTAACAGCCCTTGTGGCGTAGCAGTTGACGAGCACAGGAACGTCTATATAGCCGACACTTTAAACGACCGTATTAGAAAAGTAGATATATTTGGCGTGATAACAACGATAGCCGGGAACGGAGATGCAGGAAGAGATGTATCATCTACGCAGCTTCGCGCACCGTTAGGAGTTGCGGTAGACACTTCCGGCAATGTCTATATTGCCGACACGGGCAATAATCTTATAAGAAAACTAACCCCGAACAGCTCTCAGGAATAGAGAAATCCCCGTTCTTTAAAACCTTGGCGAAAAAGAAGGCTGGTCGGGAGTATAAAGCTATATTAAATCTCTCAATAAATAGTTTTAACCCGGGGTATGTATGACGAAAAATATGATAGAACCGGTAAGCGGTTTTGAGACCTCGAAGTATCTTGGCAAATGGTATGAGATCGCCCGGCTTCCTAACTTCTTTGAAAAAGACCTGACTGATATTACCGCAGAATACAAATTCGGAGAAAAAGGCAGGATAGTTGTCATAAATTCCGGGTATGATATGAAAAAACAGCAGCGGGAAAATACTCTCGGCTATGCCAGATTTGCAGGTGTTCAGGATGTTGCAGACCTAAAAATAAGGTTTTTCTGGCCGTTCTATGCACAATATAAAATAATTGCCCTTGATAAAGTATCATATTCGTGGGCGCTTGTTTGCGGCTCGAAGTTCAATTATCTATGGATACTTTCCCGTACACCTCAAATGGACAAACAGCAGCTTGAACAGCTTATTCGATTTGCATCGGATAAAGGTTTCAACACCGGCAAATTAGTTTTTGTAGACCAGTCAAGGAATATTAATTCATGAGAATAAAATCCCTCCTTCGTCCCGCAAAGCGGGACTACGGAGGACAAGCCCCATTAAAGAAATTGGGGACGTGTGCGTCGAAGCTTTGTGCGAAGGCTCATGAATGTGGAATTCAGTTTCTAATATAAACCATGAACCCAGCTCAAAAATTACCAAAAAACGTTATTTCCCCGTTGTTTGCTCTTACTATTTTCTTCTTATTTGCAAATAAGGCTTTTGCCAGCAACGAAGTTCATGAAGGCAGTTTAACAGTTTCCACAGGGCAAGAATACCTGGTGGAAAATAAAACGTTCCAGGTAAACGGCGATTTGACGGTGGAAAAGGGTGCGAGGTTTGTCCTCCATAATTCAACGCTTGTTATTTCCACTGCAACAAAGATCAGTTCATCAACCGTCGCATTCATATACTGGCTTCCGGGTTCGGATTTTGAAATAAAGAGCAGTACGGTAGGTATTTTTGTATTTTTCCTGACCGATACAAAAAAAGAAACAATAGAATTTAGCGGGCTTTACAAGAAAGGGATTGTAAATTATTCTGTTTCCATGGCCGGAGGAAAACTTAATATCGAAGGTTCAATTATTACAATAGGATTGCAGTTTTGTTTTGACTGGTGTACACAGAGGGATGTTACCATAAAAGATTCTAACATATCGCTTATATGGACAAGGTACCCGCCTACAAAAGAACGCATAAAAGTATTTGACCTGCCTAATGGGCATATTGATAATTTCACGCTCAGCCAGCATATCACAGGCCTGACTCTTCCCTATGACGTACATCTCATTAATACTGATTTTGAAGACGGTTTTAAGCCTGAATTTCTAGGGACAAAGGCTGAAATAACCAATTCGCGTGCCATG
The DNA here is from genome assembly GCA_020523885.1 of Candidatus Liberimonas magnetica. Taxonomy (NCBI): domain Bacteria; kingdom Pseudomonadati; phylum Elusimicrobiota; class Endomicrobiia; order Endomicrobiales; genus Candidatus Liberimonas; species Candidatus Liberimonas magnetica. Next base: position 60,179 of record JAJAPY010000008.1, read on the forward strand.
GTCCATCCATACGATTTTGCAGATGTGATAGCAAGCAGCTGTACTTTAATAAGCATGAATTGTTATGGGTGCAGGCGGGCGGAAATCATAAACAGCGATATAAAATATACCCTGCAATTTATTGACAAGCCCGGTTTCCATCAAGTTATTTACGGAAGTACTGTTGGGGTAGGCGGGTATTTTGATTTTATATTCCGGAATTCAAAAATAACTTCGCAGGAAGTGATTGTCGCCTGCGCAACCGGAACGATCAAAGGCGATGTGGAAATCGTATCTCCGCAGGATATAGCAAAGGTCAGCTGGGTTAAAGGTAGTATTTTGCGGACGTATCCCTTGAAGCTCAGGAAACTGGATGGCACCCCTGTCCCGGGGGCAGCTGTAACGCTTCTTAGCTCCGGCAAAACGATATCTTCGGGAACAACGGATGCAAACGGAGAATATTCGTTTGACATATCATTTGATTCCAATACATATACCAGGGAATATACAGTAGATCTGCAAAATGTGCCTGTAGTTAAAAAGATAGGGTTTCTTACTACCACTCCGGTCGTTTGTTATGCAACGGCTCAAGGGCAGAGTTATGTCTATGATTCAAGCGGTACAATAAAGGAGATAGATACACCGGCCGGTAAGGTTAAAGTAAAGCTGCCTGCCGAAAGCATCACGGGAAACTATTATCTTGAAATTTCAACCTCGCCTTCAAGCCAAAGCATCGATCTGGCAAACCAGTCGGATGAGCTTGATAAAACTTTAAACAGGCTAGGCCAAAGCATCGTTGAAATAAAGGTTTTAAACTCTACAGGAACGGTCATTAACGCCGTATTTAACCAAAACGCCGCTCTTACCCTGCCTTATCCTGATACGGATAACGACGGTATAATTGACGGTACAGATCCAGAGATCAATGAAAATACTTTGGAAATATATACCCTGGCAAACAACCGGTGGCAAAAAACCGCAGGAAGCAGTGTGGACCCGGCTAATAATCAGGTAACGGCCGGTCTCAACCATTTTTCAGTTTTTATTCTGATGGGTGCTCCGGCAGCAGAAAACCTCAGCAAGGTTTATGTATACCCATCACCTTGCAAAAGTGACAGCGACACTGTTACTTTTGCAAGGATCAGTAATAATACGGAAATAAAAATATATAATATCGCCGGCGAGCTTGTTAGAACACTGAAAAACAACGGCGGCTATGATCATCTAAAATGGGATTTAAAAAATGAAAATGACAGAAAGGCAGCAAGCGGTATTTATATTTATACAGCTTCAGACTGCAAATCAGTACAAAAAGGAAAATTCGCTATAGTCAAATAAAAGAAAGAGAAAAGGGGGAGTTAGTTGATTTGTTATATTAAATCATTGCTGTCCAAATTAGGTGTCATACCCGCGAAAGCGGGTATCCAGCAGTTAAAACTTGTGCCGCTATGGATTCCTGCTTTCGCAGGAATGACAACCAAGGCTATTTCAAATCTAAAAAAGCTAATCCGACAAAACTGCAAGCCCATCTTTATTGGGTTATATCGACAAGAGGATATCCTTTAAACGGTTAAAAGATACCCTCCGCTGGACACACGAAGCCGGGATTTGGACAGGGCTTGAAACTATATGCGGTTTTCCTTATGAGACCCAGCAGGATGTTGAGTTAACTGCGGAATTTTTAAATGAGAACAGAAAACATCTAGATACGGTCTACTATAACGTATTTTACCTGGAAAACAACTCTAAAATTTACCTTTATCCTGAAAAATACGGAATTACCAATATATGCGATTTTGACCCGCAAAGCCACCCTGAAAAAGAATTATTGAACCTGCTGCGGTATAGTTTTGATGAAATATCCGGATTGAAATGGAAAGAAAAACTCGATCAGTCAATTAAAAGCTACTATTATTTATACAATAACACAAACGGCGATGAATATTTATTTCCATACTATGAAATTGAGCACTTTTTATTTTACCTGTATAAACGTTTTAAAAATAAGGCAAGCATAACCGAAGCATTTAAAAAAATCAATAAAGATTTTGTTAAATCGATAAAAGATAGCTCCTTCGGCCGGCGCGAACATAAAGTAATGCTGCCCTGACAAGAAACCGGTGCCAACGAGCATTGCCCAGCTGCACAGGAACCCATTTCCATCCATGCGGGACCATACAGGACAAGCTGTATTAAAGAAATCCTGAAAATATCGGTGTCAGACTTGAGTCATTAACGATAACTATAGCATCATATTAATATTTATTTCTTTCCATCCGCATTTCATTTCACCTGCCTGGGACAGGGTGCGGAGAACTTAAGGGGTCTTGATTTATAACGCATAATGTATTATATTTTAAGTATGAAACAAAAAATCGCTGGGATTTTATTAATTATCGTATCGTTGACCCTTTACGGCTGTGCCGGAGGCAGGATAAAGCTCTCTTCCGATACTGCGCACGTCAATAATGTTTACTCCTCTATCAGAAAGATGCTTGAACATGGGGACACGGTCTGCGTGAGGGTGAGCTACAAAAGTTCTTTTAAAGGCCTCCCAGAAGATGAAACTCCAGAGGACTACGGGTGCGAGACGGACCCGAAGACAATAGTAGAGACTGAAAAATATCTTCTCTTGGAGGCCTTTTCAAAGTTCCCGAACTTCAGCGTAGTAGACCGTACCACTCTTGACGAAACATATAACGAGATGAAGCTCTCCATGGACGGCGCAACCTCATCGAATCTTGAGCCTGGGCAGATTAAGAGTGCCACACACTTGCTGCTCATAGATTCAAAAGACTATTTTATCACTTCTAATGACGAGACAACTGATAATTTCTTCGAAGTAAAAAAACTAATGGACCTCAAGAAAAATGTTCTTATCGCGATGAACAAGTTTGCCGAGTCGCGTGTAGTTCATCTGATATTCGAGGAAGACGACTCCCGGGATTCCGATGAAGAGGAGCCCCGTTATTCAGTGTTGATATCGGGCCCGTCTATGCCCGGCAAAACCGAACAGGAAAGCGACAATAACGCCCCATATACACCTCCGCAATCACAGCTTAAAGAAAACGAAATGATTTCTATTACAGGAATAAGGCCTAGTGATTCCGACCCGGCTGCATCTAACAATACTGACACGAGTTCTGATGCAATGAAGGTGCCCAATTGGCCGATCGCAAGGGTAATAAGGCAGAGTTATCCTGAATTCAGCGGACAGAGCGACAGCTATGTAGTGAAGCATTTTATAACAAGCCATCCCGGATACACCCGGAGAATAACTCCCGAATCACATCCGGAAAGCCAATTCCACGGAAACCTCCCTAAATACGGGCCCTCACAGTTTTTTAAACAGTAAGGGGGCCTAAACATTTCACCCTTGACCCTGCTTTACTTTGCTTAGTGGTCACTTATTTTTTTCATTTTTCCAAATTGATAAAGACTTACCAATATAATATAATCATTGAAGATCTAAAGAAAAGGGGCGTAGCTTATACCTTAAAAAGGTCGTAACTTATACTATAAAAGTCGCAGCTTTTACTTTAATCGACATTTTGTAAGGCACAAAGAATGATGGCACTGGGTTACAAGCTCTTTCGACGACATAAGTTGACACTCCTTTTTTGTTAAGAAAAAATATTCCAATCAAAGTTGGCATTCCCTAACAAATTCTAAAGAATAGTGACATTGCCTTTTTATGGGTTTTTCGCGTGTTTAAGGAAGCGCAGCTTATCCCATTTAATATGTTTAAAATACTTTTTCTTGTCGAATTTGTCGCCATAATATGATAAATCCCGGTCGCCGCCCTGGTTCACAGTAAAATCAGTCTCGCCGCAAATATAATCTAATATATCATTTAGTTTCCATGCAATGAAAGGCGTATTAGTATCTATAAGGCTTTCCAGCATTTTGAGAAAATAAGGGATATAGTCATCTTGAGAAACGTTAAGTATATATTTTTGTTCCTTATTGTATGGCGGAAATAAAGTGATTCCTATAGATTGAAAATGGAATAATATTTCAAATGGATGCGATCCTGACCATTTTTCACTGTGATACCATTGCTCAAATTCCTTACGGCTATCAAAATCCTTGATATCAAGCATATATCCATCACGTCTATCAGCATGAGCTTTATACATTTGGAGAGGCGTATTTCCTCTTTCTTTTGGGAAAATTGCTCTATAACAGGTTGCACAACTGTTTAGATATTCATTTAAGGAACATCCTTCTATAGGAAGAACATTTTTCTGGTAGTTGCTATATTCTGACAATATTCTTTACTTTTCTTTTCTTGGAAGAATTCCCTCTAATGCATACTTACCGAGTATCTTACCTGTACGAAATATATATGGAACGTGTTTTTCAATATAATCGGGGTTAAAGTTATTAGAATGAGTGAACTCTAAAGCGCTTTTCAAAAAGGTGTATATGTCATTATAAAATGAAGTTCCCTTTTCGATATCCAGCCTGCCATGTTGTCCAAGGAAACAAAAATATCGGTTATTATATTCGGACATACTAAAAGGAAAAAGAACAATACCTTTTCCTTTTTTTAAAGGCGTGTAAAGATATTCCCAGAAGATATCGGGTTTTGTCTCTGAAGGAACGGCAGATTCAGATAATTTCTTTGCAATATTATAAATATCATCATCAGGAACTGTTTTCCAGCTTGAAAACGTATTGCGAAATTGGTCGATAGTAAGTAGTTTATTCATTTTCATATAATAAGAAAAAACATGAGCTGATTGGGCATTATAATGCAATTATTCATATAGTATGAAAGTATTTTGCATTGTATTTTTATATAGTTTTTCTTTCTATGTTCATTTTTTCTAAATTTACCGTTATATACACAAAATCTCCCATATGATCGCCCTGCCCAGGCTGAACGCAGACAGTTTCCCCAAGTTTTGTTTTCCATGTTTCTGACATAACAGGAGATTCATGAATATGTCCGTGTAAAGTTAGCATGGGCTGGTTTTGTTTTATAAAGCGATAAATGGCTTTAGAACCCACCTTTTCACCATTTGAACAGACATCGAGCCCGAGATCGGCCGGAGGCATGTGCATTACATATACTGCTTTTAAGTAATCTGCCGGTTTTTCAAGGCGCTCAAGTTCTTCTTCTATGGTAGGAAGCTTTTCAACATATATTTTCCAGTCAGGTATATCTTCAAAGCCATTTTCTCTTGAGAAAACACCTTCACCTTTCTGAAACCCGATTTTATAATCCTTGTCATCTTTCCGGCAGCGATCCTTAAGTAAGAACGGAAAGTCGACACAAAAGTTCATTCCGATAAAATCATAGTCTCCAATCTTAATCTTCTTTTGAGCAAGGTATTTTACAAAAAGGTATTTGTTGCATGTCTCTTCAAAAACATTGTCAAAAGCCATTAAATCATCATTGCCCGGGTAACAAAGATAGTATATCTTCATTTCGTTAAATACTTTAAAGTGCTCAGATAGATTAAAAAGTATATATTCCTTTTGCCTATGAAGGTTATTGTCATTGGTCAGCATATCCCCGCCGTTTATGACAATATCGGGTTTGTATTCTGAGGCTGCTTTAACAAGCTGTTTGTACTTCCATGCATTGCCATGCAGGTCTGTCGTATAGATTATTTTCATGATTTTTCATCCCCTGCCGGATTAAAAAGGATATTTCGCATATCTTCTGGCAGCCCTTCTAAAAGGTTATTTACCTTGATTACTTCAGGTTCGATAGAAGAAGCAATTTCGCGGATATTTGTAAGCACTGTATTAATATCCTCAAAGAGATTTTCATAAGTATTTAAGGTTTCTTTGGGTACTTTATTTCGGGTAAGCTCTAATTTAACCATTAGGCGGGTATAATACCGCTGCAATTTCTTTATTTTTTCTGAGGCATTGAGTATCTCTCGCATCTCTTTAAATACTTTTGATTCTTCCTTGACTATTTCTATTGATATTTTTGATGCAATACGGTTTTTTCTTAAATCAAAAGATAAAGAAATGATGCCTAATTGGTTGAAACCATAAATCTTTTAGTTGTTTTTTCCGGTTATTTCCCGTTTGCTGAAGATATCTGCGACTTCTTTTTTATTTAAAACAATTTTATCGTTTTTTAGGTACTTCGCTTTATGTTTGGAAGCAGTAAAAAGCAGATATTTTTTATCAACTCCAAAGAATTCGGCCACATCAATATCAATGGCGTAATAATCGCCCCTTACTTTGTAAAGTTTTAATTTCTTGCCTTGAAATGAAAAATATTTAGTTTCCATAATGCCTTATGTGCTCGATTTCCCGAGTAAATACTCATTTTAATGAGTATGATTCTTTGCCATATAACACCAAGTTGTTATATGCTGTTATATACACCTAAGTGTTATGTCCGCATTGCTTGACAAACTGTATATACATACAGTATAATATATTTGCAATGGAAAAGCAAGAACTTACGAATCGTCAGCAAGAAATATTGGGTTTTATAAAAGAATCCATAAATTCTAAAGGATTTCCACCTTCCGTTAAGGAAGTCCAGGTTTACTTTGGTTTTAAGTCTCCGACTGCTGCTCAGGATCATTTAAATATGTTGGCAAGGAAAGGCTATATTTTAAGGCATCCATATATTTCCAGGGGTATTGAGATCGTTGCTGAGAAAGAACGAAAACAGGAGAACATTGATTCGTCCTCTATCCCGGTTGTCGGTCATATCTCTGCTGGAACCCCTATACTTGCTCAGGAAAACATTGAATATAACATATCAGTGGACAAATCTTTATTTGGGAATGCTGAATCTCTATTTGCGCTGAAAGTAAAAGGCGACAGTATGATAAATGCCGGTATATTTAACGGCGACTTCGCAATAATACATAAGCAAGCGGCTTTAGAAAGAGGCGAGATTGGCGCTGTACTAATTGATGATGAAGCAACCCTGAAAAGAGTTTTTATTTATAAGGATACAATGCGATTAGTGCCCGAAAACAATTTAATGAAACCTTTATTAATAAAAAATGGAGAAAAGAATATATCAATAGTAGGCAAGCTTAAAGGAGTTATTAGAAAAATTTAGGAGGTTGGAATTATGTTTACTAAAGAAGAGCTGCAAGAAAGCGTAGATACATCGATAAAGATGATTAATGCTATGCTTGATACAGTAAAAAAGAAAAAAACATTAGAAAAACTTGCAAGTGCATCAAAAGCCTATTATGATGAGCTAATTAAAGTAGGTTTTTCTGAAGAAGCAGCAATTAAAATTGTTTCTAAATTCAACATAATCGGAAAACAGTAGATGTTAGTTTTATTAGAATGAAGCAATTGTATTTCTATGAATATGAAGGCAGAGGTTTTGTATGCCTAATAAATCAAAAGCTTAAAGAAAATAGTTGGTTTATTCAAGGGGGTAATAAGGAAAACATGAAAAAGTTAATTAAATCTGATTACATTACTTTTTTGAAAGGAATAATTACCGAGGTTAGAAAATCTCAGTATAAAGCTTATCAATCAGTTAATCGTTACACCGTTGAATTATATTGGTCTATAGGAAAACAATTGCATGATAAAATTGAAATTGCGAAATGGGGCGATGGGGTAATTGATATCCTATCAACGGATTTAAAGAAAACATTCCCAAATATGAGTGGGTTTAATAGAAGAAACTTATACCGCATGATACAGTTTTATAAAACTTACAGTGATAATGCGTTTGTGTCAGAGGCTCTGACACAAATCAATTGGACCAATAATTTGTTGATAATATCAAAGTCCGATACCTCTCAGGAGCGGGATTTTTATATAAATATGTGTATAAAGGAAAGATGGTCGTCACCTGAGTTAGAAAGGCAAATGAACAATCATCTCTTTGAAAAATGGTCATGTTCCGGAAAGAATAATAGGATTATTCCTCATTCCGGAGAAACAGAACCGTCCTCTCATTTTAGAGATGAATATAACCTTGCTTTCCTGGGGCTAAAAGAACCTTTTGATGAAAAAGATTTAAGGAAGGCAATAGTACACAATTTGCGCGATTTTTTTCTTGAGTTTGGCAAACATTTGGCATTTGTCGGGGAAGAATATCCTGTAACAATAGGTAATAGAGATTTTAAAGTTGACCTGTTATTCTACCACAGAGTTATGCAACGATTAATCGCAGTGGAATTAAAAATTAGCAAATTTGTGCCTGAATATATCGGTAAAATGCAGTTCTATCTGAACGCTCTGGACAAAAACATAAAATTAGAGCACGAGAATCCATCAGTTGGCCTGATATTATGTAAAACCAAAAATGATGAAGTTGTCAAGGTTGCAGTTGGCAGTTTAAATAAATCCATGAAGGTAGCTACATACGAAATAATTGATCAAAAACTTCTAGAACATAAAATGCATTCTCTGCCATGTTTGGAAAACAAAACAGAAATAAAATAACAGGGGAAATATAAAGTTCAGATTTAAAAAAATGACATAGTCAAAACGAGGTGTGAATTATGGAATATACTAAAAAGCACAAGATACTAATAGCAAAATATTTAAAAAATGCTGGAATGATTAAAGAGGCGAGAAAAATATTAACTACTGATAAGTATAATTTCAAAATTAGTAACGCCATTAGAGATGCTGCTGAAAAAACTAGAATAGGCATAGGAAGAAGCCCTGCTTTACTGGATGCGGTAAGACGGTATGAAAACAGGAGCTGCGCTATTTTTGAAGAATGCCCTTTACCTCGATGTGAGGGAGGTGTATGGTGCAGCATTTACAATCTCGGTGGAAGTCACGGCCAAACAGGTGAGAATTACAGATATTTAGCAAAAAGTGCAGTATTAGTGCCTTTGAGAAAAAGGCGCGAAATAATGTTTCAAATGCTGGAACATAAAACTGGACATAAATTTAAGAAATGATTAAAAATAATAAATTTAATAAGTTGGCAACAAGAATTCGGGAGATTATTGCTCAAGCAATAAAGATATATTCCCACGAAGTCGAAGTTATTATAGTTTCCCGATCTACGGATGAAAACCGTATTCAGAACATTCTTGACGGGATGCTTGATTTCTGTTATGACGAAAATATGCTTGAACTGTACAAAAAACTTTGTAGATACTACTATAAAATAAATCCATCTGTAACAGTTATATAAGCTGTCATGGGGATGTCCGTGGGGTGATGTTCCAGCTGTAAAAAAGAATTTAATAAAGCCAGGTGGTTTGCATCAAAGAATATCCCTTTTGAAAAAGCAGGGTAGATTAAAACCAATAACAGCCGCTTTGCTTGAAATAATATCGCAATGTTACTATGATTAATATTTAACTTCGGTGCCTGAAGACTTAATTGAACCTTGTCAGAGTTGGTTGTTGGAGTTGGTTTGATTGTTCACTGCTTTAAATGTATAATTGTACAGTCAGAAAAATCTAATAAAGGATCGGGAAAAGATGTTTTTGACATCTTTTGCTGCAAAAATTGACATCTTTTACTGAAAATGACACATTTATGCCAAATACTGAATTTGTGCATCTTCATAACCATACTGAATATTCTCTTTTGGACGGGGCCTGCAGGATACTTGATGACAAAGGAAAGCCCGCGGACATGATCCGTACCATGGCGGCGCATTTTAAAATGCCGGCTTTTGCTATTACAGACCACGGCAACATGTACGGCGCGATAGAATTTTACAATGCGTGCAGGGAATCGGGAATAAAACCTATAATCGGCTGCGAGGTTTATGTAGCTCCGGGGTCAAGGCACGATAGGAAGTCAAACGGTATGGGGGACTACTATCACCTGACGCTTTTGGCAAAAGACCACACCGGTTACCAGAACCTGATGAACATAGTAAGCAAAGGGTTTCTTGAAGGGTTTTATTATAAACCAAGGGTGGACAGGGAGCTTTTAGCAGGTTACGGCAAGGGTATAATAGCTCTTTCAGGATGCCTGAAAGGAGAACTCTGCGGCGCTCTGTTGAAAGACGACTTAAAGCTTGCAGAAAAAATTGCCGGGGAACATCGCGATATATTCGGGAAAGAATTTTACTATATCGAAATCATGGACCACGGCCTGGAAGAACAGAAAAAAGTAAACCCTAAGCTTATAGAGCTTGCCAAAAGGATGAACATACCTCTTGTGGCGACAAACGACTGCCACTATTTAAAAAAAGAAGACTCATATAACCACGATGTGCTCCTGTGCATAGGTACCGGAAAAACCCTGGATGAACCGGACAGGATGCGTTTTTCAACTGACCAGTTCTATTACCGTTCACCGCAGGAAATGGCAAAACTATTTTCTCATATACCTGAGGCAATAAAAAACACCGTAGAAATCGCCGAGAAAACTTCGCTTGAGATAGGTTTTAACCAGCTTCTTTTGCCGGACTATCCCGTGCCCGGAGGTGAAACTGCGGAAAAGTACCTTGAACGGCTCTGCCGTGAAGGTTTGAAAAAAAGGTACACGGATATAAAAGAAGAACATGAAAAAAGGCTCCAACATGAACTGGGCATTATAAAACAGATGGGTTTTGCAACCTATTTTCTGATAGTCTGGGATTTTATACATTACGCCAAAAAGAATAGTATACCGGTAGGCCCTGGCCGCGGTTCCGGAGCGGGGTCGATAGTAGCATATACACTCGGCATAACCGATGTGTGCCCGTTAAAGTACGGGCTGTTGTTCGAACGGTTCTTAAACCCGGACAGGCGTTCAATGCCTGACCTCGACATAGATTTTGCAGATACCGGCCGAGACAGGGTGATTGACTACGTACGCAATAAATACGGGCATAACAACTGCGCTCAGATAATCACATTCGGCTCCATGCAGGCGCGCCTGGTCTTAAGGGACGTTGCGCGTGCCATGGGTTTTACCCCGAGCGAAGGAGATAGGATAGCAAAACTTATCCCGTTCGGCATGAACATTTACAATGCCATGCAGACAGTCCCGGAGATAGCGGCTCTGGCAAAAAGCGATGAGCGGATGAACAAGCTTATTTCAAGCGCACAGAGCCTTGAGGGCTTAAAGAGGCACACCGGTGTCCATGCAGCAGGCATGGTAATAGCAAAAGAGGAAATAACGAAGTATGCACCTCTTGCAAAAGGCAGTAAGGACGTGGTTACTACGCAGTATAACGATAAATGCATGTTAAAACTCGGCCTGTTAAAAGTCGACTTTCTGGGGCTCCGTACCCTTACTATCATAGAAGATACCGTTAACCTTATAAAGAAAAGCCTTGACGCGAAGTTCGACATAAACACTATACCCTTGGACGACAAAAAAACATTCAAACTTTATCATGACGCAAAAACCCTCGGGGTATTCCAGCTGGAAAGCCGCGGTATGCGCGACCTCTTAAGGAAATTAAAACCTACTGACATAGAAGATATAATAGCTCTGATATCTCTTTACAGGCCCGGCCCCATGGGCTCAGGCATGATAGACGATTTCGTCTCGCGCAAACACGGCAGGACAAAAGTTGTTTATGACCACCCTGTGCTTGAACCCATATTAAAAGATACGCACGGCGTCATCCTTTACCAGGAACAGGTTATGCGTATAGCTCAGGATATGGCTGGCTTCAGCGCTGGCGAAGCGGACGGCCTGCGCCGCGCTATGGGAAAAAAGATACCCGAGGAAATAGAAAAAGAAAGAGCTCATTTTATAAACGGCGCAAAAAAGAAAAAGATAGAACACAGGCTTTCCGAGAAAGTCTTTGACCAGATACTGCATTTTGGAGGGTACGGATTTAATAAATCGCATGCTGCAGCTTACGGAATCCTTGCTTACCGCACGGCATATTTAAAAGCAAATTATAAGATACAGTATATGGCCTCGCTCCTAAATTCCGAAATAGGCCGTTCCGCTGTAGGGAAAGAAGAGGAGATTTCAAAGATCGTGAGCTATATCCAGGACGCTGAAACTCTGAACATAAAGATCCTGCCTCCTGACATCCAGAAGTCGGAAATGCTGTTTTCCATTGAAGGTGCTAACATCAGTTTCGGGCTTCTGGCAGTAAAGAATGTAGGCGAAGGCGCGTGCGAATCCATAACTGCGGCAAGAAAAGCGAACGGCACGTTCAAGTCCTGGGACGATTTTATGACCAGGGTTGACATGCACTGCGTAAACCGGAAAGTCCTTGAATCCCTTATTAAAGCAGGAGCGTTCGACAGTTTCGGGGAAAGCCATATTTATACTCGCTCCGAGCTCATAGCGAAAATGGACGAATCCATCGGGTGGGCAAGCAAACACCAGAAAGATGTTTCTATCGGGCAGGAACTCCTGTTTGAAATAAACGACGTGGCGAACAACGGCACGCAATCCAGCATAAAAGTCGAGCCCTGGTCAGAGCACACGGCGTTGTCTTACGAAAAAGAAGTGCTCGGTTTTTACCTTTCAGGCCATCCGCTTGCCCAGCACACGCATGACCTTTTGATGTTTTCGCAGTACAGGCTGGACAAACTGCCCCAGCCGACTTCAGGCAGGGACCAGGCTTTGATAAGGGTTTCGGGTATGGTATCTAACGTTAAAAAACTTGTGACAAAGGAAAAGAAAGAGCAGTATGCCAGGTTCAGGCTCGAAGATCTTTACGGGGAAGTAGATGTAGTGGTATTTCCAAAAAATTTCAAGAAGATGTTAAAATACCTGGAGCTGAATACTCTGGTGGTGGTAAAAGGCCGGCTTTCGGACAGAAGCTCCGAAAGCGAGATACTGGCAGAAGAGATGATGACCATTGAAGAGGCAAAGGAAAAGATGCCTGCTTTTACGGGATCCGTGCATCTTAAGATATCCTCTCTAGGCCTTGAAGACGAGGTCCTGGACAGGATAAAAGATATTATCAAAGAACATCCGGGAAAGTCGCCGGTATACCTGGACGTATCTTCATCCAGCCAGCATGAATACGTGGTTGAAACCTCTCTCAGGGTCAAACCGGAAGTCAATTTCTTTAAGAACATAGAAAAAATTTTAGGGCCTGAAGCGCTTGAACTAAGGTCTTGACCTGAAAACTATGTTAACACAACGACTTAGCATAAGGCTTTTTCTGTTTGCAATTAACGCCTTATCTCAACATCCCAGAAGGCCTATATACTTTCCCGTATTTCATGCCAAGGGACTCCAGCATTTGGATTTTGATGATAAGTATTAAGCCTATTATCTAACTCCTTTTTTTATTCTTCTGATAATTGTACCATAAAAAATCAGCGGATTTGCCTTTGGCAAATCCGCTGGATTGTTTTGTTAGAGTATTTATATTATTTCCCGATTTCATATAGAAAATCAGGTGAGAAGTCCGCATTGTTTGGCCATACAATCGTATCTATATCTTTATTCAATCTAACCTTTCTAAAATAAGAAATATTTTTTAGTGGTTTAAATACTTTCCCTTCAAGATGATTTTTTAAATCAACAACTTTTGTTTTTCTGTTTCCAAATACTATTTTTAATTTGTAATCTTCAAGATAGTCAAAATCTTTAATCCAGTACATATAAATACCTCCTAAACCAATGGCTTTATTTTCTTTAAAATATCGTGCTTTTGAGCACGTTCCCAATCCTCAAGCAACTCTTTTCTGTGTTCAAATGCCCACTCCAAAACAAGAGAAACGATTCTTTTTGGTAATTTCCCTTCAATAATTTCTAAATCATTTATAGAAAATGCAGCTCTTTTTCCTGCATATTTTGCATGGAAATGAGGGGGAGCATGCTCTTTAAAGTACATTGATATAATAATTCCTAAAAACCTACTAATCTCTGGCATCGTTTATATCCTTTCATGTTCTATTATAGCAGATTTACTTACATTTTTCTAACGCATTTTTTGTATTGATTTGTTAGATAATTTTATTAAATTGCCACTCTGCGATTGTAAATTCGTTTATATGAAAACCGCATTTAATTGCAGCAGAAAGCCAATTAATCTGTGTTTGTCTGATTTTGTCTTTGGATTTCCATTTTGACTCAATGAATTTAATATCAGAACCTTTCCAGCAAAATAAATCAAAAGCGCTATGCGTGCTTTTTGCCAAAATCACCTGCCGTGCGGAGCACGGTCAGGTGGATTGCTTTGTTAGAAATTTATTTGTTGTTCTATTCAATATAAAGATAACTGGTTTTTTTCGTGATGAATAGTAGAAAATGCTCGGCTGGTTGTCTGATTAAGGGTTAATTTCTCGTACAATGTTTCAGGGGCAATATCTACGCCATTAGGCCAGGCTATTGTGCCGCCGTCAATAGTTGCTTTTTTGAAGATTCGCATATCTTTTAATGCTTTAAATACAGGGCCTCTATTTATATAATCTGAAAAATCTATATCGCCTTTTGTTCCGTCATCAAATACGATATGGTAAATATAGTTGCTCTTGTATTTAATTTTTTTAACTTCATTCATATTCCACATGTTTCACCTCATTTTAATGGGGCAATTTTCTTTATTTCTTTGCCGGCTTTTGATAGTTTCCAATCCGCTTCAAGTTCTGTTACATGAATGTCGATCCAATCTCTGATAAGTTTTCTTGCAGTTTTGGATTGTATGTTTCCTTTGAGTATGTTTCCCTGTAGATCAAAAACGGCTTTTTCACTTTGATATTCCGCATGCAAATGCGGCGGATTATGCTCATAATAGAACATTCTTATTACAATTCCAAAAAATTTAGAAATTATCGGCATTTATATCTCCTATCTCTTTGTTAATTTATTATAGCAAATTTTATTAGATTTTTCTAACACTACAGTATTTGTGCAAAAGGGGACGTCCCCTAAGCCCCTGTGTTTTTTATTAATCAGCTAATAGTATTTCTCTATCCCACCAAAGCCTATTTGCTTGTTTTCTTTTGTCTTTGCAATAAAATTTGTAAGTCTCTTTTGAAATTCTTCTGGGCGATTCCGCGCTGCTTCAATGTAAGCAATACGTATTCTTCTATATGAGTCGGAAAACCTGTGATAATTCTCCCATGCCAAATGATCGCTTTTTATTGCATTAATTATATCTGGAGAGAAAATAAACTTCTCGTCAATAATCCTTTTCGCAATATCTAGTATTGATGGATGCAGTAAATTCTCCTTAAGAAGCCATTTTAACCTCTCTTTGTTAGCTTGTGAGTAACCACTCTTGGGGTTTCTTGGTGAGAATCTTTGTGCGCTACTATTTTCGCTAACAGATTTCAGTTGGCTATCAATCCAGCCGAAACACAAAGCTTCTTCCACAGCGTCGTTATATGATATACGCGGTTTTCCTGAAGACTTGTTTGGATAGACCAGCCAGACCTCTTTCTCTTTACTAGAGTTTAGTTCAAGCCATGCACGCCAGTCTTTTCTGTTGACTACATACAGCGTTTTAAGTTTATCCACAATAACAACCATTCTGCGTTAACTAACCTAACTCAGGCACAAAAAGCTATCGCTATTTTCTTTCCAACATCCGAAATCAGCGGAATTGCCAGAGGCAATTTCCGCTGTATTGATTTGTTAGAAAATTTATTGTCGTATAGTTCAAATTGTTAAATTTAACGAATACCGTATTACCTAACTACGTCCCCTAAGTCCGCTGGATTGTTTTGTTAGTATTTAGATTCTATTTCTATCATTATAAGGCAACTTTATGCAGTATCTCAGATATAAACGTTTGATATTTAACGCCTATATTTCTTGCTTTTTGTTTTATGCTTTCAAGGTCATGACTATTAATTCTTATGTTTAATACCGAATCTTTCTTTCTTCTGGCTATAGCTTGCGAGATAACATGAAAATCTTGCTTGTTGACAGGAGTATAAGTTCCTTCTAAAAGGTCTTTTTCAATTTCTTTTTCTTGTAAATTTAATTTTATTCTTTTCATTTGTTTGCTCCTTTAAATATTTTGGTATATTTTCTACTGGGGTAAAGAGTTTTGAGAAAATAGTAGTTTTCTTCTTCTACAAAAGGGACTACCCATATGTATTTTTTATATTCAAACAGCATTATCTTTTGGTTCTCTTTGATCGGATGTCTCAATATGTTAATAAGCTTTGAATTAACTAACTCATCAAAAGAAACGCCTCTGGTTTTTATTAATCTTTCATTTTTAAGCAAGTTCCAGCGAAGTTCTTTCATTGTTTTAATTGTAGCATATTACAAATGTATATACAATATGTAATTCAATATAATTTTATGCTAACATAAAAAATCAGCAGCTCCGACCGAAGCGTCGGAGTCGGCTGTATTGTTAGAAATTTAATTGTTGTTATCTTAATATCTTAAGACCGCCCCTAGTTACTCGTGACCTTCTTTCCCTATTCTCCTTTGTAAAAGTCTTTCAAACACGGCCGCGGTAGTAGCGATTACAACAGAGACAAAAATCATAAAGAGACCCAAAGCAACACCACCCGCTATGTCATCCTTGCCGCGCACAGCTATAAATAGGTAGGCTTCTGCAGCTACAATAAAACCAACAAGAGATATCGCACAGTATTCTATTGTACGTAAAGCTCTCACGGATTTTAGTGAGAATACTTTATTTTGTCCGAGGTATCCGAGCAACACAAACGATTGATATAACGCCACGAAAAATGAAATGGACGCTATATACGCATACGCCAGAAAAGGATCTTTAAAGTAAATCTCAAAGAGCGTGGCGTGCACGTTCCTGCCCTCAATATGGGGTTCCCAAAGCATAAAGGCAAGAGCGCCGATGCCGATGACTACAATGATTACCTGAAGAAATATTGTTGAGTTCTTTTTCATAGATAGTTTTTATAGGATATCTTAACATAAAAAATCAGCTGCCCGCCTTGAGTGGGTCAGCTGTATTGACTTGATAATATAAGGGCAATTAATTCTATTAAGCAGCCCATTTGAATAGAAGTTTTTTGTGCGAATGAGCACATTCGCTAAGATACAAATTAATTAAATTTTGGTATGGCATTCCATACTCATTTGCTAAACCCTTGAAATAACTAATGGTTTCATGGTCAAGACGAATGGTAATTTGTTTTTTCAGTTTTTTGAAGTATGGATTCTTTGTTGCATTGCTAAAATCGTATTGTTTATTCATGACAATTTCTCCTTATATTGTTTTTGTTCTTTTTTGTTTGCTTTTCTAGCTGAAATAATTCTAATTATCTCATCATCTTTTCTATAGCAATGGCAAACAACTAACAATCGTAAAATACGGCTTACGCCAAGCATAATAAAACGGTCTTCATGGTCAGAATGTGATGGATCATGTATCAATAAAGCATTGGGGTCATAAAATATTGTTTTTGCTTCTTCAAAAGATATTCCATGTTTCTTTTTATTGCTATTATCTTTTTTCTTGTCCCATTCAAATTCAATGTGCTTCATAATTATATTGTAATTATATTCTAATTATTTGTCAAGTCTAACATCCGAAATAAGCTACTCGACCTGAAGGGGAGGGTCAGCTGTATTGTGTTAAATATCAGTTTCTTTTGATTTTATAAATTCATAAAATTGATAACTAAAACTTGTGTATGCAAAACCAGTACCTAAATCCTGGCTTTTTCTATATTCTCCAAGCTCGTATTTATACCATTCTGTTGTAGAACTAAATATTCCTAAGGATTTCATTTCTTCTATGGCAGAATCAACTAAATAGGGCTCAAAGACATTTTTCAAATTATTTATTATTCTACGTTTATCAATTTGTACAGGTTGGCAAGAGCTTTTATTAAGATATTTTATTAATGGTTCTCTATAAACTTTATCAATTTCTATTAAAACTAATACAGCAGAACAAGACATGTTTCTTAGAATATCAATAAATTTCAATTTTTTCATAATTGGTATCTTTTTATTATTAATGCCGTTTATCAGTGCGTTTACAAATAATTCTTGCTTTTCTTCTATTTGTGCATCCATCGCAGAAGCAAAGATTTTATTTACAAATAAGTTGCCATCCTTAGTTTTTAACCATTTGTCACATAATAATTTCTTTACATCGGCAACTTTTAATTCTAAATGATTTGTAAATGTTTTAGCATTTCTATCAAATACGTGTTTTTTAAATACATCATAGCCCAATACTATTGGTAATAAAATAGGATATTCCGATAGCAATACTGTCCTTGAAACAGTTTTTAAAGAATTAAAGAGACTTTTTGTTTGTTTTGTTATTTTTAGTTTTGTCATTTCTTTACATAAAAAATCAGCGGATTTTGCCGAAGGCAAATTCCGCTGTATTGATTTGTTATCTTTTTATTTGCCTAATAGTCGTTCGTATTCGGAATGTGAACCAATCCAAAACCAAATAATACCTTCTTTCTCTGGAATACTAACACCTAATGCTCTTATATACAAGCTTGAACGTACTGACCAATATTTACCAATTCGTTTTAGTCGTAATGAAGGATGTTTAGGATTATTTTTAAGAAGTTCAAAACTTGTGTTTGCAGAGTTTTTTTCTGTTGCAGATAGCTTGATATAAAATTCCCAGAATGCCGGTGACGTGAAATGTTTCATAATTCTTTGCATTTCCCTGCTTTGTAAGTATTCAATGCTTTTTCTGCAATTTGGTCCAATTTGCCTTTTGAAACATCTACTTCAATTTCTTTATCCCATTTATCTTCTTCGATTTTATGGAACCATTCTGATAAGGAAATTAATTCCTTTTCTTCAAGATGTTCAATTGCATTTTTAATTTCATTAATTGTCATAATAACCTCCGAACATATAACATATTTCGTTATAAGTATAATCAATAATTATTTAATTTTCAAGATAACATCCGAAATCAGTGGTTTTGCGGAGCAAAATCCGCTGGATTGTGTTAGAAATTTCATTGCTAAAGTTGTCAAGTTGACTTCGTCCCCTAAGTCCCTGTGTTTTTTATTAATCAGCTAATAGTATTTCTCTATCCCACCAAAGCCTATTTGCTTGTTTTCTTTTGTCTTTGCAATAAAATTTGTAAGTCTCTTTTGAAATTCTTCTGGGCGATTCCGCGCTGCTTCAATGTAAGCAATACGTATTCTTCTATATGAGTCGGAAAACCTGTGATAATTCTCCCATGCCAAATGATCGCTTTTTATTGCATTAATTATATCTGGAGAGAAAATAAACTTCTCGTCAATAATCCTTTTCGCAATATCTAGTATTGATGGATGCAGTAAATTCTCCTTAAGAAGCCATTTTAACCTCTCTTTGTTAGCTTGTGAGTAACCACTCTTGGGGTTTCTTGGTGAGAATCTTTGTGCGCTACTATTTTCGCTAACAGATTTCAGTTGGCTATCAATCCAGCCGAAACACAAAGCTTCTTCCACAGCGTCGTTATATGATATACGCGGTTTTCCTGAAGACTTGTTTGGATAGACCAGCCAGACCTCTTTCTCTTTACTAGAGTTTAGTTCAAGCCATGCACGCCAGTCTTTTCTGTTGACTACATACAGCGTTTTAAGTTTATCCACAATAACAACCATTCTGCGTTAACTAACCTAACTCAGGCACAAAAAGCTATCGCTATTTTCTTTCCAACATCCGAAATCAGCTGCCCGACCCGAAGGGGCGGGTCAGCTGGATTGATTTGTTAGATGTTTTATTGGTTTCTTAAAATAAAATCTTGTATACCTTGATACATAATTTTTACCTGCTCTAAAGTATATTCGTTAAAACAACCATGTGCTGCCTTATTTCTTAAGTCTAACCAGCTTGTTATTGATTTTTGGTCCAGTTTAGAGTAAGCATTAGCTTTATACAGTTCTGCATTCATTGTATCTGCTTTTATGGGTTTATCATTTTGTGTTGTTGGAATATTGTTTGTGCTACATAATAACCTAAGTTTTTCTTCTAATACTGCACCGACAATAACAGCCGCAGGGTCTTTGTAACTATTGTCTATTAAATACTGGGACATTTCTAAAAAATCAGTAAATATATCTCCTTGAACTATTGTTTCAACTGTTTTTAAATATCCAGCTTCATAGTCTGCTCGCAAAGCTTTTAAAGCACCAACAATAAATGCTGGACTAAATTCTATTTGACTTCTGTATGGCGATCCTTTTGGAGCTATTCTCGTTAGGCATGATGTTAATCTTACTCTTACCTCTGTTTTAACAGCATCCTCTAAATCAGAAAGATCATCATATTTTGCTTTTTTCCTATACTCTTCATAAAAAAGTAATAATGAACTAATTTCATCAATAATCTTCTTTGCATTTATCATTTTAATTCCTCATCTAACATCCAAGCTCAGCGGCGCCGGAACGGCGTCCGCTGTAGCGTTTTGTTAAACTCTTTTAGCCCAATTAACGAAAATCTACTTTTGTTCACTAGGATTAATAATATCTAATACTTTAAATTCTGTATATTTTAGTTTTTCTACTTTTTCGGGTTTGTTTGATGTTAATAATAAATTATAATAATTTAATGTAATTATATCATTAGGTTCAATAAACTCATACGGCAAATCAACTGTTACCATATACTTATTGTCTTTAGTAAAATATATAAACCTTCCAGTAGGTTCAAGTTCTATCGTTTTTTCTTTAATAAGATCATAATAAGCTAATGTTTCTATTTTTAGTTTTCCACCATAGGTAAAATGCTGTGAAAATAAAAAGTATCCTTTTTTATCTAGTGTTTCAAAAGCATCATGATATATAAGATAGCTATCCTTAAATTCTTCGTGTATTTTGTCATTTTCATAAATATTGTACTTTCTATATACCATTGGATAATATTCTTTTCTATGTTTCTCCTTTGTGTTTCCATTCCATATAATTTCATAATCGATTATTAATGGTTTTACATCATTTAAATTTACATTAGGATGATTAATTTTAGTAACTTGTCCACCAATTATTGAATCAGCCGATATAAAATGCACATTAAATAAAATTACCAAAAAGGTGATAAATATTCTCATATTCTTTCTTTCTCCATTTTTTCATTTGTTTAACATCCGAAATCAGCGGTTTTGGCACGCGCAGCGTGACAAAATCCGCTGGATTGACTTGTTAGAATATTTATTGCTTTTTAAGCTAAACTAATCAACTAACCCCGCCCACTATTATTTAAGGTTTCGAATTAAACAAAACTTATTTCACATTTCTCTGCCGTATATAAGGGTATCGTAAGGATTTGTATCAAGTTTTCCCATAGATCGTTTATAGGCTATACAAGCGGAAGGAGAGTTGAATTGTTTATGAATAACAACATACTTGTTTTGTCCATTTGTATCCATAAAAGCATAAGTTGGCTTTGCGTTGGTGTTAGTATTATAGGATAGTAATGCTATTTTGGTTTGATAGCGATTATTTGTTACTGGATAATTTTCAAAGCTATCTTTTATTGTATATAAATGTGTATAAGTTATGGTTGTTGGAGCTTTTATCCAAGAATCGTAAGCTGTTTGTGTGGATTTAATTACTATATATACTTCTATTAAATCTGTATTTTTATCGAATCCTTTTGATAAATAAAATTCAAATGGATTTGCGTCTGCATATCCTGAAAATGTTTCTGAATAAGCTACGGACGGAATCCCTTTTTCACCATCTTTACCTTTCAACTGGTCGCACCCACAGAAAACCATTGAACAAATCACAATAGCCCAAAAATACCGCATTTTTTCTCCTCCTTTTTCTAACATCCGAAATCAGCGGCCCGACCCGCAGGGGAGGGTCAGCTGGATTGACTTGTTATATTGGTAGTATTTATGACAAATCTCTGTATAAAATATGTAATACTTCCAGTGCTATTTTGGCTTCCTCGGTGTCAAATGTTAACTTGTCTCGAATTTCTCGCCCAGGATGTACTAAATTACGGTATTCACGTAAAGAGTGTGACAATTTTTCAATTCCTGAACTTACTAATTTTAAATCTACGCTGACATTTATTAAATCTGAAAAATCCCATTTTGTGATATCAGGCTTATTAGGTGCTTGTGATGAACTCTTTGCCGATGATTCATTAACCAAGAGTAGGTCCATTAATATTGCTTCTATTGAGCCACCCGAAAGTATAATGACTGATTTCCAGCACTCTGATACATAAGCTCTTTGTATTTCTAAATAATCTCTTTCAAGTATTTTTCTTAGTTCTGTATTACTAATGAAAGAAAATTCTTTTAATTCAGTTATTGGAGTTTGAGTAGGTTCGTCAATCGCTACTTTTAATCTTGATATGGCAGTTGATAGATACGAACGAACCCCGGTACGGTTGTATATTAGATTTCCAGCTTCGTCAACTTTGTAATACTCTTGAGGGTTAAATGATGGTAATAATTTGGGGAACGAACTATCGATTTCCTTTAATTCTTTAATTAGAACATTAGCAGGATAAGCAGAAATATAAATACCTCTTTCTTCTTCAATAACTTTTTGCTGCCCTAGAAGAGAATGATAATATTGTCGCAATTGTTTTAATTCAATTTTGGTCATTAAATTCTCCTTTGCTATATAACAGTTATTATACGTAATGCCTGTTTATTTTTTGTTTCGACCTTTATAGCGGTATTTTACTATTTTAAATAAGTAAATGCAAAGAATTATTACATTAGTAATAAATACATTTGACAACAACTGGATAAATAACATACAATAGCACAAAATACGAAACGCTGGATATTGAATATATTTAATAAATCGAGGTTTTTTATGGACAAAACAATTTTGCCGGAATTTCAGGCGTTTTTGTTGTTAAAAAGGCTTGTGAAAGAAAAAAGTGTGAGTTATTATGCGTCTTGGGTAAGCAAATTCATTGGATTTTCTAACACAAATGAAAAACTTAATGATACAGGAAGCATAGATTCTTTGATAGGCGAGTTTATAAGCTCTCTTGGCAACGGGAACAAAATTGAAGAGTGGCAGTTGCAGCAGGCAAGGGACGCAGTAAATCTGTATATCAACAATTATCTCAAAGGTGACACTTCAAGCGTCCTGCCAAACAGAACGCTTGAAATGCTGCATGCTGCTATGGATTATTCAGGTGTACTTAACCGCATGAAAACTGCTTTAGAAGTAAAACACTACGCTTATAAAACGGAACGGTCGTACCTGGACTGGGCTAAAAGATTTTTTGAGTATGTATCTAAAACAAACAGAAAAGATGCGGCAATCAGCGCGATAAGCCAGAATGATGTAAAGGACTATTTAACCCATTTGGCGCTGCATCATAAAGTTGCCGCTTCGACACAAAACCAGGCTTTTAACGCTCTTCTTTTTCTTTTAAAAAACGTGCTTGATGCGGACACAAACGATCTTGCTAAAACTGTGCGCGCCAAACGCGGCCCAAAACTTCCTGTTGTGTTGAGTGTTGAAGAGGTGCAGAAGCTGCTTGACGGGATGGAAGGGGAAAACAAGCTTATAGCCCAGCTTCTGTATGGTGCTGGCTTGAGGCTTATGGAAGTAGCGCGCTTAAGGGTAAAAGACATTGATTTTTCATCGAATTTGCTGTTTGTGCGTAGTGCCAAGGGTGATAAAGACAGAACAACTGTTTTGCCGGGAATGATTAAGGAAGACTTGCAGCTGCAACTTCAAAAAGTGAAAGAGCTGCATGAGAAAGATATCGCGCTAGGGCACGGTGAGGTTTATATGCCCGATGCCTTAAGCAGAAAATATCCCAATGCAGGGAAAACCATTGGCTGGCAGTATGTGTTTCCGGCAGCAAAGCTTTCGGTTGATCCGCGCTCCGCTAAGGTGAGGCGTCATCATATTGGCGAAAAATCAATCCAAATTGCAATTCAAAAAGCAGTCAGGAATGCAGGTATTGTTAAACCCGCCTCTGTGCACACCCTGCGCCACAGCTTTGCAACGCATCTATTGTTGAACGGAACTAACGTTCGCCAGATACAAGACCTGCTTGGACATAAACACCTTGAAACAACTATGATATACACCCATGTTGTACGCAACATGTACAATGCTCCACAAAGCCCGCTGGATGTGCTGCAGAATAAATTAAAAAGTGAAAATAAACAAAGTTAAGCTAGATTCCTGCTGGAGTTTACCCTCGAACGCCCTAATCGGGGGCAGGAATGACGGGATTTTGTAATGATACGTCAAAAAGGAAGCCATACTTTTTGGGAACACAATGATGGCAGATGTACGGTGGTCCCTATTCATAAGGGCAAGGATATCGGAAGAGGTTTATTGAAAAGTATTTTAAACGATATAGATATTGAAACGGAAAATTTTTTTAAATTATAAATATGGATTTTACGGGTATAGCCCGTGTTGTATATAACTGCGTGTTAGTGCCACGAAGTCTGAAAGATGAAGTTTCTTCATCATAAATAGCTTCAAACAGGAAGGTCTTTGGTACGCGAGCTGTTGGGACATAAGTGTCCAATAAGGAACTGCTCGTGCATTGAAAAATTAATGAAAAATTGATTTCTATGATGAGTGTAATGGGAAAATGATTCAAAAAGAATAGGGATTCTCGGAAAGCAGGACATAGTATTGAATATGTCCTTGATAAATTTAAGAAAGAAATGATGCGGTCCCGCCACTCAAAAAAACCTTGAAAAAACTTCAAAAAACAGGCAAAAATTGACAAAATAATATCAAAAATGTAAACTATATCTTCAATAAAGAAATTTTGAAGATAGAATAGCAAAACTCGAAAAAATATTAGCCCACCTCTTCGGTGGGCCCGCCGATGAGGCGGGGAGGCTTAGTGGAAATTTCCGCACTTGAACAATATGCAAAAAAGATAAGGCGCAGTATAATAAATATGCTTTTAGATGCCGAATCCGGCCACCCGGGAGGCAGCCTTTCAGCCGCAGATATAGTTACAGCTTTATATTTTAACGAGATGAATTTTGACCCGAAAAACCCGAAAGATCCCGGCAGGGATTTTTTTATTTTGTCAAAAGGCCACGCATGCCCTGCCTTATACGCTGTCCTGGCTGAGCTGGGCTGTGTAAAAAGCGAAGAGCTGTGCACCCTGCGCAGGCTCGGGAGCAGGTTGCAGGGGCATCCAGGGTCCGACAAGGATATAGCGGGTATTGAAGTTTCGACCGGGTCTCTTGGTTACGGGCTTTCAATAGGAGTAGGCACGGCTCTTGCTTCAAGGATAGAAAAAAGGCAAAACCGCACGTATGTGCTTATGGGCGACGGGGAACAGCAGGAAGGCTCGGTTTGGGAAGCAGCTATGGCTGCAGGACATTATAAGCTTGATAACCTTTGCGCTATAGTCGACAACAATAGGCTTCAGATAGACGGCAATACAAAGGATATTATGAACGTCGAGCCTTTAATTGATAAATATAAATCGTTCGGCTGGAGCACTATTGAAATTAACGGCCACGATTTTAAAGAAATCCTCGATGCTTTTAAAAAAGCGAAAGAAACCAGGCTTAAACCGAGCGTTATAATAGCAAGGACCGTAAAAGGCAAAGGTGTTTCTTTTATGGAAAATATTTGCGATTGGCACGGAAAAGCCCCTACGAAAGAATTGGCACAAAAGGCGCTTAAAGAACTGGAGTAACGGCAGAATTGAGTAGTGAGTCATGAGTTGTGAGTAACTGCATAGACCTTGACAAAGACTCAAGACCCAAGACTCAGAACTCAAGACTATTTTTTAGGAGTTATAATGGTTGAAATTTACGGAAAAAAGGCTACACGATACGGGTACAGCGAGGCGCTTGTTGAGTTAGGCGAGAGTAACCCCAAAGTCGTTGCCCTGGCAGCGGATACAGCCTGCTCGGTCATGGTGCATCTTTTTGCACAGAAATATCCGGAGCGGTTTATTCAACTCGGCATAGCAGAACAGAACATGATAGGTGTTTCTGCAGGCCTTGCAGTTGCAGGGCTTATCCCCTTTGCCACTACTTACGCGATGTTTTCTACAGGCCGTCCGTGGGAAAACATAAGAAACACAATATGTTATTCTAATCTTAATGTAAAGATCGGCGGTTCGCATTCCGGGATAACGGTCGGGCAGGACGGGGCTACGCACCAGGCTCTTGAAGATATAGCGATAATGAGGTGCATCCCAAGGATGACGGTCCTTGTCCCCTGCGATATGATACAGACAAAAAAGGCAACGATAGCGGCTTCGAAAATGTACGGCCCCTGTTATATCCGTTTCGGAAGGGAAACGGAGCCTATAATTACAAAAGAAGATACGCCGTTTGAAATAGGAAAAGCCCAGGTGCTAAAAGAAGGCAAAGACATTGTCATATTTGCCTGCGGTTATATGGTTTATGAATCGCTTATGGCTGCAGAGCTTCTTGAAAAAAGCGGAATATCGGCCAAGGTCATCAATATCCACACCATAAAACCATTAGATGATAAAGCAATATCTGCGGCTGCAAAAGAATGCGGCGCTGCAGTCAGCGTTGAAGAACACCAGGTTATCGGCGGGCTTGGCTCAGCTGTGGCAGAAGTCCTGGCAAAAAACTATCCTGTTCCAATGGAAATGATAGGCATAAACGATGTTTTCGGGAAATCAGGCATACCTCAAGACCTCATAAGATCGTACGGATTAAAAGACGTGGATATAGCTAAAGCCTGTGAAAAGGCAATAAAACGTAAGAGCCGCTGAAGCGACTCTTTGATTACGGTGATTAACTGCAAATGCAGATTACAGTGATTAAGAACCAAAATAAAGAAATAAAATCAAAAGAAAGCTATCCTTGCAGTTATTGACGTATCACTGGAATCGCAGTTATCTATCGCTGTAGTCAAAGTTAGCGAAGCTAACTTTAAATGATAAACCGTTTTGTCGTAATCGTTATTGACAGTTTAGGTATCGGTGCAATGCCTGATGCCGGCAAATTTAATGACCTGGGAGCCGATACTTTCGGGCATCTACTATCCAACACTAACTTATCTTTTCCAAACCTTGAAAAACTAGGGCTTTATAACCTTATATTTCCGCCGTCCGGTAAAAGAGTTTTGGGATCCTACGCAAAAATGATGTGCGCTTCGCCTGCGAAAGATTCGATTGCCGGGCATTGGGAACTTGCAGGCCTTATCCTTGATAAGCCGCTTATTACATATCCGAACGGATTCCCAAAACCACTGGTAGAAGAATTTGAAAGAAGGATAGGGTCAAAGACCATAGGCAACAGCGCAAGTTCCGGGACAGAGATAATAAAACGGCTGGGCGAGGAACATATAAGGACGCTGTGCCCGATAATTTATACTTCGGCCGACTCGGTTTTCCAGATAGCAGCGCATGAAGAAAAGTTTGGGTTGAATAAATTGTATAAGATTTGTTGTATAGCCAGAAAGATGCTTACCGGAAAGAATTCCGTAGGCAGGGTGATAGCGAGGCCTTTTACCGGTTTGCCGGGAAATTTCAGAAGGACTGAAAACAGGAAAGATTTAGCGCTTTCTCCTTTTAAACCTACTTTGCTTGATAAGATAAAAGGTTTTGGCGGCGAGGTTATAGCGGTAGGAAAGATTACGGACCTTTTTAACGGCGAGGGCATCACAAAGAGCGTACATACGGACAATAATATTGA
This sequence comes from Candidatus Liberimonas magnetica, assembly GCA_020523885.1. Lineage (NCBI taxonomy): Bacteria > Pseudomonadati > Elusimicrobiota > Endomicrobiia > Endomicrobiales > Candidatus Liberimonas > Candidatus Liberimonas magnetica. Next base: position 87,519 of record JAJAPY010000008.1, read on the forward strand.
AGGGATGAACACAGCTCTCGCTGAAGTTTCAAAGAGCCCGAAAAAAACTCCTTCGCTTATTTTTACAAATTTAGTGGATTTTGACATGCTCTGGGGGCACAGAAGGGATATTGCAGAATATGCCAGAGGCTTAAAATATTTTGATGATTTTCTGCCGAAATTACAAGATGCATTAAAAGATACGGACGTTCTTTGCATCACCGCTGACCACGGCTGCGACCCGGCGTATTTAAAGCATACTGACCATACAAGGGAATACGTGCCCCTTCTTTTATACGGCAAACAGATAAGAAATGGAATAAACTTAGGTATTCGAAATAGTTTTTCAGACCTTGCGCAGACTATTGCGGATATCTTTAATATCGGCAAGCTTGAAAACGGCAAAAGCATGAAAGCTGAGCTTGTTGGGAAACTCAACAATCTCTGATTACAGTGATTACAAAATAGATTACACAGATTAAATTTAATAGGAAAGACAGCATGATCAGCAAACTTAAAAAAAGCGAAAGGTTCATTAGAAGTAAAGTAAAAGAGATACCCCAGGTAGCCGTGATACTCGGTTCAGGCATGGGGAATGTTTTTAAAAACATAAATATAATAAAAGAATTTAATTACAGCGATATCCCTTATTTCCCAGTCACTTCGGTCAAAGGCCATAGCGGGAAACTCGTTTTCGGGGTTGCCGGCGGAAAGCCCGTGATGATAATGCAGGGGCGGGTACATTATTACGAAGGGCTTTCCATGCAGGAGATAACTTATCCGGTCCGCTTAATGAGCTTTTTGGGGACAAAATATCTGATACTTACAGCTTCCGTAGGCGCAATAAACAGCGGCTATGATACCGGGGACCTGGTCGTTTTAAAAGACCATATAAATTTGATGGGGGACAACCCGCTTAGAGGGGCGCATTTTGAAAACATGGGCGAGCGTTTTGTAGATATGTCGGATGCCTATAACCTGAATCTGCAAAAAATTGCACTTGATGCAGGAAAGAAAAACGGCATAAAGCTTCGTCGGGGAGTGTACATAGCTTTGTCTGGCCCTAGTTATGAGACGCCTTCGGAAATAAAAGCTTTTAAAAAGCTCGGTGCAGATGTGGCAGGGATGTCTGTGGTGCCTGAAACTATCGTTGCAAGGCAGATGGGCATAAAGGTGCTGGGTATTTGTAATGTCACAAATAAATTATCTTTCAGCAGAAACAGGAAAATATCACATAAAGACGTAATAAAAGCTGCGGGTTTGATAGAAAATAAATTGTTTAACCTTTTAAAAACTATAATAGAGAAAATAAATACATGAAAAACTGGATCTACAAATCACCATCGCCTGAGCTGGTCAATGAGATAGCGTCCGGCCTTAAGGTATCCCGGGCCTGTGCGGCTGTCCTTGTAAACAGGGGCTTTTCTTCGGTAAAAGAGGCGAACGAATTTTTGAACCCCGGCCTTGCAGGCCTTAAAAATCCGTTTTTACTGCCTGATATCGAGAAAGCCGTTGAAAGGATAAAAAGGGCGCTAGACAATAAAGAAAAAATACTTATTTACGGTGACCGCGACGTAGACGGTGTCACGTCGGTATGCATAATGCTAAGGACCTTAAGGTCGCTCGGCGCAGAGCCCCTCTGGTACGTGCCCTCGAAAGAAGGTTATGGCTTGAATACGGAAGTGCTAAATTCCTTTAATCTTCAGGGTGTTACTTTGATAATAACCGTAGATTGCGGGATAACTTCAAGAATAGAAACAGCGCATGCAAGCAAGTTGAATATGGACGTTATCGTAACCGACCATCATGAACCGTCCCCTGAATCGTTTCCCGAAGCTTATGCCGTAATAGACCCTAAGCTGAAGGGTTCAAAGTATCCTTTTACAGACCTTGCCGGATGCGCCGTAGCATTCAAGGTTTGCGAAGCGTTAATGCAGTCCTTCGGAAGATATTATAACCAACAGCTGGTCTTCTTAAATATCTCTACAAAAGAAAACAGCGCTGACCCTGAGGATGTCTTGAAGCTTGGCCTCATCAAATTCAGGAACACTTTAATAGAAGAAAAGCTTGAGTACGACCTTCTAAAAGAAAGCGTTACGGCAGGGATGCTTGATAAAATAATTGAGTTTATCGGCTCTAAAAAAGTTATCTTAAAAAATGCAGGCCTTGATATTAAAGTACTGGACCACTTCTCCAAGAAATTCGGCAAGAAGCTCAAGATAGATTCTTTCATCGACCTTGCCGGTTTCAAAGACGAGCCGGCAGGCATTTCTCAAGAGGAGACGGATGCAGAGCTTGCTTTTGAGAAGTACCTGGACCTTGAAAACAAAAAAGACCTTAGGATGGGCTTTTTTATAAAGGACAACCTTGATATGGTGTCTCTGGGCACTATAGCGGATATCATGCCTTTAACCGGAGAAAACAGGGCGTTTGTGAAAGAAGGGTTAAAACACTTAAAAGAAACCAGGAATTCCGGGATTTCCGTTCTTTTGGAAAGGTGTTCAAGGAACAGGGATGAGCTGACGGCTAAAGCCATCTCGTGGAATATTACGCCTATACTTAATGCAGCAGGAAGGCTCGGCAAAGCCGACCTTACGGCAAAGCTTCTTCTTAGCAAGGATATTTATGAGGCGCATGCCTTTCTTGACCAGATCTTTAAATTGAACGAACAAAGAAAAAAAGTACAGGCAAAGAACATCGAAGCTTTCTCGTCTCTTGTCGAGGAACAGTGCGATATAGAGAAAGATAAGATATTTGTAGTAACTGCAAGCGGCCTCGAACACGGGGTGACGGGCATTGTTGCTTCCCATATCGTAAGACAGTATTACAGGCCGGTCATACTATTTATCATCGAAGGCAGGGAAGCCGTAGGTGCTGTCAGGTCTATTGAGGGTGTTGATGTTATAAAGATACTTAACCGGCTGAGCGATATTTTGATAAAATATGGGGGGCATACAAAGGCGGCAGGGCTTACCATAGATGTTGATAAACTCGGCGAATTCAGGCAGCGTATCAAAAAAATAGCCCAGGAAGAAATAGACGACAGCCTGCTAGTGCCGAAAATAGAAATAGATGCCGAACTTGATGCTTCTGAAGTTGGCCTGAAATTAGTAAAAGAGATCAGCGAGCTTGAACCTTTTGGGAATGAAAACCCGCAGCCGGTTTTTTCTTTGAAAAAAATGCAGCTCGTTGAAACGAATATTATGGGAGTAAGCGGAGACCACGTAAAACTGAGCGTTAAGAAGAACGGCAGTTCAACTTTAAAGGTCCTAGGCTGGGGGCTCGGGAAACAAGAGTTCAAGGTGCAAAGCCTGTATGATATCGCAGTCTTATTGGAATTAGAAGTTTATAACGGCACAAAATCGCCGAGGCTTGTGATAGTAGACATCAAAGAAAGCGTTTAGCGGATAGCGTAGAGCGGATAGGACTTCAAAGCTTTTGACTTTTCTATACGCTAAACGCTATACGCTTTACGCTAGAAAATGGAGAAATTTATGGCTAAAAAAAATGAAAAGACAGAACCGGTAAAGGTAGCTATAATCGGCGGCAGCGGTACATACGAGATAGACGGCATCGAAAATCTAAAAGAAGTCAAGGTAAAAACTCCGTTCGGGGACCCATCGGACGCTATTGTAGTGGGCAGGCTTGAGGGAGTTATGTGCGCATTTTTGCCGCGCCATGCAAGAGTCCACAGGATATCTCCTTCGGAGCTTAATTCCAGAGCCAATATTTATGCATTAAAATCTCTAGGTGCCCAGCAGATAATCTCTGTCTCTGCGGTCGGTTCACTTAAAGAAGAGATCAAACCCAGGGATTTTGTAATACCTGATCAGCTGTTCGACAGGACAAAAGCAAGGCCGTGCACATTTTTCGGCGACGGTATAGTGGCTCATGTCGGTTTTGCCAACCCTTTTTGCAATGATATAAGAGCGATTATACATAAAGGTGTGGAAGATATGGGTATAAAAAGCCATTTCGGCGGCACGTATGTCTGTATCGAAGGCCCGCAGTTCTCCACAAAAGCCGAATCAGAGGTGAACAGGAAACTGGGTTTTAGCATAGTCGGAATGACGGCGATACCCGAGGCAAAATTAGCAAGAGAAGCAGAAATTTGTTATACTACAGTTGCGCTTGTCACTGATTATGATGTCTGGAAAGAAGGGGAAGAAGTAAGCGTAGAAGCTGTTATCGAAACATTGAAAGCAAATACCGCAAACGTCAAGAAGCTGATAAAAAATATCGTACCAGTCCTTGCAGGCTATCCGGGAAACTGCGCGTGCAGGAATGCCCTGCAGTTCGCGATAATGACAAAGATAGACAAACGAAATAAAAAGACGTATGAGAAGCTAAAACTGCTCATAGGCAAATATGTATAAAATGATAGACAACAGACTACAGACCAGAGACGACAGACTAAACCCAAATCTTTAATAGCCTTTAGTCTGTAGTCTGATGTCTCAAGTCTGTAGTCTGATTTACGGAGGTTTTATAATGAGTATCCTCGTAGTTGGTTCTATCGCTCTTGATTCTGTCCAGACGCCTTTTGGGAAAGTAAAAGATGCGCTGGGCGGTTCTGCGACGTATTTTTCCGTTTCAGCTTCCTATTTTACAAAAGTCAACCTTGTGGCTGTTGTAGGCAGGGATTTTCCCGAGAGGCATGTCGGGCTTCTAAAAAAGCACAGGATAGACGTAAAGGGTCTGCAGAAAGTGGAAGGAAAAACCTTCAGGTGGGCCGGGCATTATATGAAAGACCTAAACCAGGCAGAGACAACGAAAACGGAACTAAATGTGTTTTCAAATTTCAAGCCGCAGATACCGGAAGAATATATGGACAGCAAATATGTCTTTCTTGCCAACATCGACCCGGAACTTCAGCTTGAAGTATTAAAACAGGTCAAAAAACCGAAACTTGTGGCCTGCGACACTATGAATTTCTGGATATCAAGCAAACCCGATGCGTTGAAGAAGCTTTTTAAGCATATAGATTTCGTGGTAATAAACGAAGCAGAAGTCAAACAGCTTGCCAAAGACAAGAACCTTATTACAGCCGCAAAAAAGATCCTGGCTTTGGGCCCGAAAGCGCTTGTCATAAAAAGAGGAGAGTACGGCTCGATGTTTTTTGAAAAAAGCGGCGTATTCTGCGCTCCGGCCCTTCCTTTAGAAAAAGTAAGCGACCCGACAGGAGCAGGAGACACTTTCGCAGGCGGGTTCATGGGGTATCTTGCCAAATGCAATAAATTGGATTCTAATAATTTCCGGAAAGCCATTGTTTACGGAAGCGTGATGGCGTCTTTTAACGTAGAGGGCTTCAGCCTGAGTAATCTGGATAAACTGACCTGGCCTAGGATCCAGAACAGGTTCAAGCAGTTTGAAAAGCTGACAAGTTTCAGGTAAAAAGCAAATCCGAATTTCGAAATCCGAAAAAATATTCAATAACAAAAACGGCAAACGACAAAAGAATATAATTTAAGCATGTGAGTTGATGTTCTTGGAATTTAGATATTTGATATTGTAGTTTTTTTCGGATTTCGAGATTGTCTTTTCGAAATTACCTCATTTGAGATTGTTGTTTCGAATAAAATATATGAATATAAAAAGCTTCATCACATTGATTTTAATAGCGTTGTCTATTCTGCCCGCTCTCTTTGCTGAGCATAAAGTTGTCAAGGTCTCTGGCGACAACCAATGGGGTATGAGGGGTTATCCTCTTAAAAATGATTTTGTAGTAAAGGTTTTGACCCTGAAAAATGAGCCTTTGGCAGATACGCTTGTATCCTTTGTAATAGTCAAACAGCCCGAATCTAATTCCGTAAATAAACTAGAAAGTACCTTAAGCAGCCAGGCGGTTATTAGCGATAAGGACGGTTATGCCGGGACCAGGCTTAACCTCGGTTACCCCCAAACCGGAGAAATCATTGTGAGTGCCACAACAAATGATTCTATCGGTAACCCCGCTGTGTTTAATGCTACTTCTCATTCCAAATACTGGATCCTGTTGATGATATTGGGCAGTATCGGGGGGCTGGGTGTATTTCTTTTCGGAATGGCCTACCTGAACCTTTCTTTAAATAAGATTGCAGGCCAGAAGCTGCGCGAGATATTGATAACTTTGACAAAATCTCCGGTCAAGGGGGTCTTTACCGGATTTTTTGTGACGATGCTTAATCAGGCAAGCTCGGCAACAACGGTTTTAGAGATCACTCTTGTAAATGCCGGGCTTTTGACGTTCTATCAGGCTATGTCTATAACCATGGGAGCCGAGATAGGTTCAACAATAACTGCACAGCTCGTTGCGTTTAGAGTCTCTGATTATGCGATACTGATAGCAGGCCTGGGCTTTTTTATTTCCGTGCTAACGGATGATAAAAAGTGGAAAAGCATCGGCGAAAGTATCATAGGCATAGGGTTTCTTTTTATCGGCATAAAGATCATGTCGGATCTTTTCAGCCCTCTAAAAACTTATGAGCCGTTCGTTGATTTTATGAAAAATCTTGATAACCCTTTCTATGCGATATTGACAGGCCTAGGTATAACCTTAATAGTGCGTTCAAGCGGGGTAACTTCCGGGATAATCATTGCTTTTGCCCTGGCAAAAGTCTTGACCTTAAGCCAGGCTGTCCCCGTAATCCTTGGCGCCCAGATGGGGACTTGTTTTACAGGGATTATTGCATCGGTCGGGAGAAGTACGGAAGCTAAAAGAGTCGCGTTATGGCATACTATCCACCAGGTTTTAGGGGTAGTTTTTATAGTGCCTCTTTTGTTCGTATTTACTTTTGGGGGAGAGCCTTTATGGCTGTATTTTATTAAATGGTTTACGCTGAAATTTACCGGTACTAATGACGTTGCACGCCAGATCGCCATGTCACACACATTAACCGCGATACTTAATACGGCAATATGTTTTCCTCTTTTGCCGGCACTGTATAAGCTTTGCAACCTTATCCTGCCTTCAAAAGAAAAAGAAAAGCCCTTCGGCCCGGTATATATTGACGATGAGTTTTTAAGTACCCCTTCGCTCGCCCTGGAACAGGCGCGCAAGGAGATAGTACGGGAAGGCGAGATAGTTTTAACTATGATGAAGGAGTCTTTGAATATTTTTCAAACACAGGAATTGAAACTCACTGAATCCGTAGCCCTAAAAGAGATACATGCCGATATGCTCAGAAACGCTATTGTCCCGTATCTTACAAAACTCGGGCAGAGGGACCTTACCCAGGAACAATCCGAGCAGGAAACACGGTTGTTGTTCATAGCGGACGATTTAGAGTCCATCGGAGATATTGTCGATAAAAATATTATACCGCTTATAAGAAAAAAACTCAGCAATAACCTGTGGTTCTCGGATGAAGGCTGGAAAGATATCTTTGATTTTTATACTCTGGTGACAAAAAACATGGAACAGTCCGTGGCCGCCTTAAAGAACAATGACCTTGATATCGCCAAACTGATAATCGAAGAAAAAAATGATACGAACATCTATCAGTTCGAGCTTAGAAAACGCCATATAGCAAGGCTGCATTCCGGAGTGCAGGAATCGCTGGAGACTTCCGGTGTCCATCTGGACCTGATAGACCAGTTAAAAAGCATAAATTCGCATGTAACTTCAATCTGTTTTACGCTTGCCAGCGATATCTAACAGATAAGTCAATATAGAAATACAATTGACAATTAAACAAAATTTATATATATTTTCAATAATAATCCATTGGAAATTTTGCCGCTCAGGTTCTTGATCAAAAATAACGGCATGCAGCCCAAAAGGTTTGCTGGGTTTCTAACCGGGCAAAGAGAAAAATTTGAAAAATACGGCTTTATTCATTTTAGCCTTTTTGATCTGTAAGGGGACTGGTTTTGGAATCGATAAATTCTCAGATATTGACTCTATGTATTACTGGTTTTACTTAAGCCAGAACCAAGAAGGCCTTGTAATCTCTGAAAATAAAGATAATTTTACGGTAGAAGAAGAAGCGGCCGCAGCGCTGGTTTTTATAAAAAGAGGGCATTATCACAGAGCTGAGAAGATATTGGAATTTTTTCAAAAACTAAAGACAAAAAATTCAAAGTCCGGAGAATTTAAGGGGTTTTACAGGTATTATCAGGTAAACGGCGAACCTCTGTCAACCGAAATACTTACCGGCACGCAGTTGTGGCTGATATTAGCCGCAAATGAATATTCCCTTAGCACGGGCGATAAAAAGTTTTTGCCTATGGCAGAAAGCCTGGCAAAGATCATTTTGTCGATGGAAGGGCTTGAACACGGCATAGCCGCGGGTTATTGGGAAACTACGCCCTTGCTCTATTTCACGTCCAATGATAACCTTTTTGCCGTTTCAGTATTCCCTAAACTTTGGAAATTATCAGGTTCAAGCGAGTACCGTTTTGCTGCCTGGCGCACTAAGCAATTTTTAAGTAAGTTCCTGTGGAGCGATGAGAATAAGAATTTCAAAAGAAAAAGCTTTAAAAATGAGTTTGACATAACGGACAGTTTATGGACGACCCTGATCCTGGGTGATAAATATCAGGGCTGGACAAATTTTTCGACGCCTACGGATTTTTATAACCAGATACTTCTTTCTCTGGTTTATTCAACTGTCTTTGCAGAGAAAGAAAAAAGCCTTGACCTGTTAAGTAAGATCAAAGAAAGCCTGCTATGGTCCAAGAAACATCAGGGATCCGCGGGGCTTCCTGTGGTGCAGGGCGGCAATGAGATAGATATATTCGTCAGCGCCTGGTATCTTTTGGCTCTAAAAAAGTATAATCCGTTTTTTATTGACCCTGATTTCTGGAAAAACAAGGTAATGCTTCCTCCGAGCGAAAGACAGTTTAAGGGAGATAATTTTGAAGAAGGGCTTTTAAAAACGATGCTTACTTACCCGCCTGAACTTTTTGAAGAAACGGAATGCCGGATAAATTTAGATATCGAAAAAGAAGATGTTAAGTCCGGAGCCGGCGCTCTACGCATATATTTTGTCCCTTCTGAAAAGGCAAAAAACCCTTCAGCGGTCATAAACAGGGAATTCGTAGAATGGCAGGATTTTTCCACTTTTTCAATGTTAAAAGTATGGATTAAAGCATCTACCAATACGAAAATCTTTATTTATGACATAAAAATAAATATGGGGATGCTTGATTCTGACGGAGAATTCTGGGTGTCGCCAAACCTTTCTGTAACAGGAAGAAAAGGGTTCCTTAACAGCCTGTCATTCCCTAACGGATGGGCCCGGGACCCTAAAAGCCGCGGTAACGGTGTGTTCGACGTCCAAAGGATAAGCGCTATAAAGATAATGATAGCTCAAAACGGCGATATTCCCTGGAATATATATCTGGACGATTTAGGTTTTGAATAATGAACAAAAAATACGGGTATTTACTTTTTGTTTTGTTATTTTTATCGGGTAGTGCGTATACCGTTGAGTTTACAGGCACCAGGGCTGCCGGTATGGGCCAGTCTTTTATAGCTGTCAACGGCGATATAGGCGGTGTGTATCATAACCCGGGAAGCCTCGCCGGCTGCGATGTTTCTGAGATAGGCTTTAACATAGGGAGTTTATATAGGGACAACAAACTCGGTGCTATGACGGGAATGATATTTACCTGGCCGTATGCGGACCAGGACCCGAAACGGCTTGCAGTCCATTGGAACAATTCCGGAATGGGAGAACAAAGCGTACAGGAGACAGGGATCACCCTGGCAAAGAATTCTATTTTTTTAAAATATCCGTTCAGGTTCGGGGGTACACTTAAATGGCGTTCAGATACTTTAGTTGGAAAGCAGGGTGTAATGCTCGATGTTGGCGCTCAATCGGATGTAGTAAAGCAAAAGGTTACGGTCGGTATGGCGATAAATAATTTAGCGTCCCCTGACAAAGATATGGCAGAAACTTCTCTTGGCTGCGGGGTATTTTATAATTCAGTTTACGGTAAATTGACCAGCGATATTAAATGGCGGACTGACAGGTTCTTTATGTCTTTAGGCTTTGAAAACGACTTTTATGAAGGGCTAGTGGTTACTCGTTACGGGGTATTAAACGCTCCTGATTCGTATATAACGTGCGGGGTAAGCACTTATCTTTGGCCGCTCGGTTTTGACATAGCTTTTTCATTCCCTTACAACTCTACACCTGGTTCAGGGTATTTTCAGGCAGGGTTCAGGTACCGTTTCGGCGGGCCGCATTTTTCAGAGATTTATCTTGACAGGTCGATAGAAAAAGCAGCTTCTTTGAGGCATTCGATCAAGAACCTTGAAAAGAAGAAATCAAAATTGGACAAAGAAATAATACAGTTGGATGAATATAAAAAACACCCCGACGGTAATATCCTGGGTTTACCCGGTGTCAGCCAGGAAGCAAAGAAAAAGCTCATAGAAAAACCAAAAGATGCAAAAAAAGAAGAACAAAGGCCGTCTTATGAAAAGAAAGCCGTTACCTGGCCTCAGTACCACAAAGTAGTGCCCGGAGACACCTTGAGGTCTATAGCACAGAAATATTATGACGACCCGAATAAATGGCAGTTTATTTACAATGTAAATAAGGATAAAGTTGAAAGAGGTCAGCCCAGGCTTGGCGAAGAACTCATGATACCGAAGCCGTAAACAACATTGCAAAATTAAGGAATTTATTTAAATAAAACCTTGACCATAACTTGTAAAATGAAAAATATAACGAAGGAATTCGATAATTTAAAGAAAGTTTTTGCAGAGCGTCTGTCCGTGCATGCGGGAGATGGGACAGTGAGCGCATTGGTTTCGCTTCTGGAAAATTACCAGGATGATGTAGTAAAGGTTTTAAAGGAAACAGAGTTTAGGATAAGTGAATTGAAAGATGAAAATGAGCTTCTCCGCTCGATATCGGGTGCTTCAGAAACAGCTGTCCGCGCAAAATTAATAGAACACGGAGAAGAAGTGCGTTTCTTAAGGAAACAGACCCTGGATGCCCAAAAGAGCATCGATGCGCTGAAAAAAGAGAAAGATGAGCTCAAGGTCAAGGTAGAAGAGAAAAAAAACGAACTCTCGGACAGTTATAAACAGCGGGAAAAAGACAAAAACATTTTCCAGAAACAACTAGAGGCATTTCAGGCTAATATGGATAAAATGAAATTGGAAATAAAAAGCAAGGAAGAGGAAATGGAAAAAGCGGAAGCAACCGCAAAATTAAAATACCTGGATTTTGAAAAAGAGATAAGGGAAAATGTTAACAGGGAAATGGTAGCCCTTATAAATAAATTAAGGGACTATTGCGGAGTTTCTTCGAGCACTTCACAGTTTTGTTTGGAAAGATGGGGCAGTATCAAGGGCAAGCTGGCAAAAGAAAAAAAGGACACAGGTTTTTCATTGTTTGAAGGGAATAAGGAAAAGCCTCTGGCAGAGATAACTTCTGACCTTGAACTGTTGAATCAGTACAGCCGTGAAGCGGTGAATACGCTGGATATTTTTTTGGAGTTGTCATCAATAGTCAAGGCAAAGATCGACAAGATGTCCTGGCAGGTATTCTGGGATAAATTAAAGAGGAAATATTTCGATGTCCTGGTAAAACATAAAATAAAAATAAACTGGCCGGACCAGAAAAAGTATCCTGATTTTGCCAGTGATGAAAAAATGCTCCTTGAGATAGCTGAAAATATCATACAGAACTCGATAGAAGCTTTGCCGGAGAACGGCGAGATTACGATAAGCGGAGAGTTTAGCAGGGAAAGGGCGGCTTTAAGGTTTTCAGATAACGGGCTGGGCATTAAAGCCGAAGACAGGCATAAGATGTTTTTGCCGTTTTTTACTACAAAACCCGGGCATAAAGGCATGAACCTTTACAAAGCTTCAAAATCCATGACCGTCTTAGGCGGCAGCATAAAGTTTGAAAGCAAAAAACCTGGCAGTATATTCATTCTTGATATACCGGGATACGCTATTAACAAATAGAGATTGTTTACAAGCCAACAATCTTTGATTACACAGATCTAGGTTCGTCGATGTTTCTGTGTAATCGATATAAAAAATCTGTGTAATCATGGCCCAAAATAAAAGGCTATTATGAGTAAAATACTATTATTGCTTAATGACCCGAAGGTAAGAGAGGAATTTGCCACGATCCTCAAACTTGAAGGGCACGAGACTGTCGCCGATAAGGATGAAATATTTAACATAAGTATCATAAAAACTGAAAATCCCGACCTTGCGGTCATCGATACAGCTAAAGGCGATGCCCTTATAAAGAATGTCATAAGGCAGTTCCCGCGGCTTCCCGTTATATGCTGGATGTTCGAACGCAATGCACACGCAGCAATCGAATTGTTGCATGAAGGTGCCATAGATTGCCTGAATGTGCCGCTGCGTGCCGCAGAGGTAATAGGTGTTGTTAATCATATACTCGGTAGGCCTCAAACTTCAAAAAGCGGGACAAAGTTCATATTGCCGTATTTTACTATTTGGCAGTATAGAAAATTCTTCAGGATATTTTTAAGTTTTATTTTTGTGATGTTCCTCTTTAAAGCCGTCCTGGGAAAGAAGAATATATCGGTTTTTGATATTCCCCATAAAAACCCGACCAGCGTGTCATTAAGCGCTGATAATATCTGGGTAGCGGACTGGTATACCCAGAGCATTTATGAGTACAAATTAGACAAGAAGTTAAAGCTCATTGATAATTACTATTTTTCTAATTTTGGCCCTTTGGCGATAGCCTTGGACAATAAATTTTTGTGGTCATGCGGGAACGACCTTGTACTCCGCAAACATGTTATTGATGAAAAGTTAGAGGTGGTGAACAGCTATAAATTAAATGAACATTCCCCCAGCGGCCTAGCGGTTATAGGGGACTATTTATGGATCAGTGATTCTTCCGAAAGAAAAATATTTAAATATATCATAGCTCAGGAGTTGACACCTATTTACAGTTATGACTGCAGTTTCGCTGTCCCTGTAGGTTTGTCCTGGGACGGCAGTTTTATTTGGATCGCCGATGCTAAGGAAAACAGGGTGTACGTCTATGCAGAGAACCTTAAGGCCCTTGATCTAAAAAGAATATACAGCCTGCCCGAAATCTCCGGCTGCCAGTTAGCCAGTATCTGCCCCAAAGGCAAATGGCTTTATGCAGTTTATGCCGGTGACCGTGGTAAGCTTTACAAATATAAAATATCAAGCCTGAAAAAGAAAGAAATAAAACAATGAAGAACCGTAACTAGGTGACTTCATTTAAGTCCTGCAGCGGCAGGCTAAAGAGAGGAAAATGATAAATAACCGTAGAGCTGATCGTATAAACTGTTCTGTTCCAGTGCTGCTTCAGATCCCGGAATCCAACATTCAAGAAAGCTGGGGTGTTATTCATAATATAAGTTCCGGCGGAGTAAAGATGGAAACCCCTGCAGAGTTAAAGCGTAATCAGACGATCTTCTTAAGTTTCGTGATCGGGAATAAATTTCATTTTAAAAACCTTATGGGGCTTGTGGTCAGGATATTGCCTGAAGGGCATTCGTATCTGGTAGGCATTAAGTTTGAGTCTGTAAACGACAAAAAATCGTTAAATGAAGCTATCGCCTCAATTGAGGCTGCAAGAAATAGATAAAATGAGCCTGCGTTCAAGAATATTTATCTTATTCCCTTTTGATATGGGCCTTGAGCTTGATTTTACAGGCAAGGATGCGGCCAGCTTTTTTAAAGAGATATCGGCAAGAAAAATGGGGAGCCTTTCGTTCGAAGGTGTAAATTTCGAAGAGGCTGAGTTCTCGACCCAGGTCTACCGCTTCGGCGTAGGGATGATGCAAATATCTTTTGAAACTCTGGGAGACCTGAATTATCTTGCACGTATCTCATGCAACGTAGAAAAAATAAAAGTCGGCAAAACCGGCATCATCTCTTATTGCCAGGCTTCGGTCGAAAGCTTAATGCAGAGGGCGAACAAGTACGCGACCTACCATTATGAATACAGGCTTAAGGACACGGAACTTTTCCCTATATTCTTATTAAAAGACCCGCCGAGCGAAGATGCGGATGCTTTTATTAAAAAGAACATCAAGCCCCTGTTCGGGCTGGTGGTGGGCGAAGCTGACTATGACAATCTCTCCAGTTTTGTGCTCGAACAGCAGGAGCTGATAAACTACGGATATTATGAAAATGACATCATATTGATTAAGAGGTTCGGTGCCGTTGTCTATTCTCAGGAAGCGGACGATATAGTTGAGATGATAAAACTTTCCTTCGCCCAGTACTGGTCAATGCGCTCGTACAACTACATCCTGGATCACGAGCTTGATATCAGCCAGAAGCACCTTGAAAACCTTCCTCCATACTATAAATTCTGGCTGATACCCAGTGCGTATCAGAGGCTTTCAAGCGAAGCTCTTGATTTTGACGGCGATAAAATAAGCATAGTTGATTCTTTATACAATGTCCTGGCAAATATACCGAAGGTTGAATCTGACTGGCACCTAAGGACCGTGTACCAGAACGTAAACACTGTCTTTGAAATAGAGGACCTTCATAAAACAGTTGAGACCAAGATCGATAAGATAGAAGAATCGTATAATTCCGCAAGAGATTTTCTTTCTACTAACTTTTTTATATTACTGGATATTATATTTGTACTCAGCCTTGTTTGGTCAATTATCGATACTTATTTCTTCTGGAAAATTTCACAGAAATGAAAGCAAAATATAGCGTACAGCGTTTAGCGTAGAGCGGATAGGAAAGTCATAATACATTGTGTTTTTTGTTTTTTCTATCCGCTATACGCTAATAAAAGGGAGTTTTAAAATGAATGCTTTATTTGAGAAAAAATGGGTAAAAACGTCTATTACCGTTATTTTATGTATTATTTCAGTTTATGTTTTGATCTATATCGATGTTGTTTTAAGGGCAAGGTCCGCCTATCTTGAAGGGGAAAAGTATTTTAGCTGGTATTCAAACCCCGAAATTAAAAAAACAGAGCTCTTAAAAGAGCTTGAAAAAGAAAAAGCCAAACTTGATAAAAAGCTCTCAAAAGGGAAAATCTCCCAGGAAGATTACAACAAAGAGCTTGAAATAATCAAGTTCGATAATGAGCAGAAACTAAATGACAGTTCCATAAAATATGCCTATGTCTGGTATCAGACCGTTGTAGAGCTTTTCTCTCCGCCTGAATCAAAATGGGTAAAACTTGCACGCGAAAAAATGCCCAAGGCAAAAGAACTGTGGAAAAAAGAATTGACGGATAAAGGGATACCGTTCGAAGATTACATGCTGGAGTAAAAATAGCGTATAGCGAATAGCGTTTAGCGGATAGGAGAAGTAAGGCCTTTGTTTTTCTATCCGCTCTACGCTCTACGCTCTACGCTAAATATTAGTACAAAATACCGGAATATAGTTTTAAATACCTTCATTTTACTTTTGCCCTGTTTTTTTGAGTAATCCAAATTAAGGGGCACTTCGCATATTTTACCGGTAAGTCCGCTTGCCTTAAGAAGTATCTCTAGAGAAGACGAGAACCCTTTCTCAAGAATAATATCTTCCCCATAACGCTGGAACAACGCCTTTAAGAGGCTCCCTTTATACATCCTGTAGCCGCACGAATAGTCGTTCACCCCGTTAATGGGCCAGACGATTTTTAAAAATATACTTGCGCACCTGCTCAAAATATTCCTTGAGAAAGATAGTCCCTCCTGGGTGCCGCCGGCAGTAAAACGAGAGGCTATAGTGATATCAAAACCTTCATCGATTTTGTTTTTCATATCCTTAATTAATTCTATAGGGTGGGTATTGTCTGCATCGAGCACTACAGCTGTATCATCCTGGCCGAGGGTAGTGTTAATGAATTTAAATCCGTCTAAAAGTGAAGAACCCAGCCCACAATTTACTGCGTGGTCTAGGATCGTTACCGGCAAAGTTTTCTGGTATTCTTTTGCAGTCCGGCTTGTGGAATCAGTTGAGCCGTCATTTACAAGAATGATTTTATACGGAAAGGTAAATGCCTGTTTTTGAATATCTTCAAAAATGAACGGGAGGTTTTTTTCTTCGTTAAAGGCAGCTAAGAGGATGTATAACATTTTTTTTAATCAGGTCAAATAGATATCAATAAGTGTAGTTAAAGTTGATACCTATGAAGTTTCCTTCATAGTTATAGGGCAGGTACTGTTCATATTTCATGTTTGATGTTTGTTTCTGATACGTATAAAAAAGAGTTGTCCTTGTAACTGCATTGGGTTTAAAAGTGAAGCCCGTGCTCATAGTAAAAAGATAATTGTGCTGCTTTCCGGTTAAATAGCTGCCGTCGCTGTCCCTCGGCGGCCGTTCCAGGTAATCCTTCCAGTCGTATTCAAGGTTGTAAAACAAGTCCCATTTCTTGCTTAATAAAAGCGAACAGGGAATTCCAAAGTAGTATTCGGTATAGGCGTAATAATTTGCGATATATCTTTCCGGTATTGTGGCAAGCGACGAGGTGCCGGAGGACTTAAACTCCCAGAAATTCTGATTAGACCCTTTCAGTTTCCAGCTTATCGAAGGGGTTATCAATAAAAAGTTATGTATTTTATGTGTATGGTCAGCTCCGAGCGTTAAGACTGCGTCTTTTTGGAGAGTAGAACTGTACAGGGTACCGTCCGGCTGGGTTGTTTGTGTTATGACTTTTTGTTTTTCATAGGCCATTAAGGAGTAAGCAAAGAACACCCTTGACTGTCCGTACTTGAGGTTTAAGTTGTACTGCGTAAGGGCATGGTTCTGCTTTCCGGCAGAAGATTCAGAAGTCGATCCGCTGGAAGCCTGGGCTTCATAAAGGAGGTCCGTATAGTTCGGGAAATCAAGTTTGCTGTACCCAACACTTAGTTCTGTATCCAGCTTCTCAAAGAATATTCTGCCCACGCCGAACTGAAAACCGTTGCTGTCATAATCATACAAACCTTTGCCCCAGACTTCATTAGTCCCCGTACGTTTATATTCGGTCGTATGATTGGCCTGTATTTTTATTGAAGTATATTTATCGATATAATAATTATACCTCAAGAGCCCTATATGGTCCATCCACCTGTCGGAGAATTTCTCTCCTTCCACTTTATGCATACCCGGGCCCTGGTATTTAAGTTCATAAAAACCCAGTATCCTGTGGTTGCTTTCCTTTGACGGGCTCAGCAGCAAGCCTACATCATTGGTCAGGTTCAAACCGAACATCATGTCTCCTTTATTAGGGAGCACCACTCCTTCGGTGACGTTCATTGAATAATACGGGACTATTTTTACTTCAGCATTCAACCCAACAACTGATGATGCCAATAGAATAGAGATAATGATGATATACTTTAATCTATTTATCATTTCTAAAAGTACCAATGCCAGGCCATAAAAGGCTGAATTACCAATAAGCCTTCAGGAAATATATCCATGCCTATTTCAAAATGTTTATGCCCTGCCATAATCCTTGAAATTATTTTTTTATAAGTAAACCCGTAACCTGCCTGGGCAACAAGATAATCGTTTTCTGTCGTTTGATGATAAATCCCTGTAAAAAGAAAAGTATCTTTTACGTTAAAATCTATATGGTCAAGCCTGAAAGCCCCTTGTTCCACTACGCTTGAAGACGATAATTGGACCTTCAGCTGTACAGTAGATATTTTACAGCCGCCGAATATCTTTGTGTCTTCATTAGCCTGTTTGCTTACTATTGCTCCTATAGAGTAATCCGAAAAGGTAGGTTTTACATCGCCTAAACTTGACTGGATTGCGTGAAGGGCCAGCAGGTCTCCGTACATGCCGATGAGGTCTATCTGGGGCGACGTGCCGTTATCTTTTAGTACATTGAATTTTAAATTCAGACTCGTCCAGGTTAAAGGGAGAAAGGTCGGGAAGAAATTAAACCTTACAGACCCGTGCCGGTCTGAAGGAAGAGGGGAAAAATCTTCATTATTGGAATGCAGGTTAAAAAAGAAATCTCCCGGGTTATCGAGGAATTTCAGGCCGAGGTCTATCAAGGCCTGATCGTCAGCAAAGGCCTTAATAGTACCGGCAAATAGCAGGGATATGGTTAAGAATATAAGAAGAGCCCTTTTCACCCGGTTTCCTTGTATTTCACCCCGCCGTAATATAAGTCCGGCCAGAGCGGGAATGAATATTAATGATGGCTGGATGCCGCGTTATCAAAGGAGCCTTCGGCTCTCTTCAGCCGGAGGAGCTTCACTGCCTGTGCATCAACTTGTTGATCATATCTACCAAAGGTATGAACAATTTATCAGAACTTCTAACAGAGATATTTGTCTTGCTGTTCGTTTCAACGCAGGTTTTACAGGTCCGCGTTATTCTCAGAATGGGAAGAACGATATTGTGAAGAGCCAAATACAGCACCACAATGCTTAAAAGTATCATTAAAAAAATATTGACCAGGGCTATTATCAAATATGTAGAAATAAACTGGGATACGCTATGGAGCACCGATGCCGAGCTTAAACCGAAATTAGAAAACCCTGTCTTTTTAATTAAGAATTGAAAACCGAAGAATAAGACTATTAAACTGGTCGTTATTATAAAAACGATGGGGACTGCGGCTTTTACCAGAAGGGATACTAAAATATCTTTTTCTTCTTTGGATAAAGATATTTTTTTTCGTTTTTCAATGGGCTGCTGATCAAGGTTTTGATTCATCAATAGTTTTTGTACCGTGTACCGTATATTTTAAGGCAAAAATATTGTAATATAAATTTGCGCCTTTGTCAATTCGTGTCATTGGTCTTTTGCAGGTTGCTTATCTGGTTTGCAAGTTTCTGTGCAACAGCTATAATAAGGTCCGGGGTAAATATAAGGTCAAGGTTCCCTTTTGCAAAGAGATCGGGGTTATGCGCAGTGTCCGCAAACCCGTAGTAGTTTGAGCTGTCGGTTATTTCTCTGCAGAATGTTATTTGTTCGCCTGCGATGGTTTTTAATACGTTAAACGGATTATCCGAAGTGTTGGTAAAATTATTTAAGTTTAAAATAGTCCCATCGTTATTGATACCATAGCCTTCCGTGCCAAGCCTTACAAACTTTTCCTGTGACCCTTTATATATCCTGAACTGCGGGCTTACTCCCCAACCCCACAGGTCGCCGGAATCGCTTCCGTCTGCAGACTCTGTCCTTTTATACTGGTCCGCAACATTTGCATATTTGGGATCGGTATCAGTATAATTCGGGTCTATGGTCCAGCCGTTTATTGTGCCGGTAAACACGAGCCTGTCTTCAGATGTTACATCTCCTGTTTTTTCTGCAGGCTGGCCTTTAAGTTTCCATACGCCTATATTGCTTATTTCATCCGTCTGGTTCGATATCCTAAACAGCACTGTTTCCGGGTGAAGCGAATCGCCTTTTGAGTTTATAAATGAAGGCCATTCTGTGATCTGTTCGGGAAGTGGCATGTTCATTTTCATTTTTACGTCGACTACATCAAGGCGCGATCCAGCCGGGCCGTTGTATCCCCAGCCTGTCTTGTTCGAGTAGTTATAGCCTTCCGGCCTTTTAGTAATATTCAATATCTGTATAGTGCTCCTGTCCGGCCTTAACATGTTCTGCTCAACCCTTACCAGGTTGCCGTGTACATCGCGCAAAGTCCTTCCTGTTGAGAGGTCAGCTTCTTTTATTTCATTGGTCAATTCTCTTGCCTCACCGATCTGAACCTTTACTTCATTAACAAGGTCGCGGAGTTCCTGGCGCAGGGTATCTGTCTTGGCTGTATCTTTTTGCTCATCTTGGTTTTCTGTTTTTTGCCCATCGCCCCCTTTTCCCAGGTCTTTTATTGCTTCCCACTCTACCTGAATAGCGTTTAGCTGTTCAGGTGTTAACTGCTGCGCCATAAGCTTTCCTGCTGCATCTATCATCCCCAGGAAGCCCTGTGCTACATCTATGGCATTCTGCTCGTTTACATCGCTGTAAGCGACATTGCCTTCTAAGACAGCCAGTTCGCCTTCAGCCGAAGTTATTAGTTCAGTCCCTCTTATAGAAGCCACTGAAACGGGTGTTTTTATCTTAAATTTTTTATTTGATTTGAGTTTTTCGACTTTGGCCCTGATCTTCCCGAAAAAGAGGTCAAAATAACTTTCGTTTCCGATAGAGATGATATGCATCTCTGAATCTTCTTTTACCCATATCCTTGAATTATTGTCCATTACAAGGACTGCGAAACTGGCATCGTAAGTTTTGACTTTGTCATTTACTGCAAGGGACATCCCTTTGGCAGCGTCCTGCCACTGGTCATTGCGAAAGACCTCAACTGTTCCTGAAAAATAAGATATCTTTAATTCAGCAAAAAGGGGTAAAGCCAGGGTAAGGCAGGCCATTACTAAAAGTAATTTTTTCATCTGGAGCCTCCGGGCAAATAAAAATCGATGAATTTAATACAAAACACAGAAGATTCTTTTATTCGTGATTTTTTTCTTTGCAATAAAAGTATATCAGTAATAAGGGGAGTTGTCAATAATTTCTCGGCGTGCTTTTAGTCACATGGACGGGTATTAAATAATCGTATTACCGCTTTCGATCTCAAAAAGGTGTATTTTTTTTAGGTTTACCACTAATTCCATTACCTGGTTCGGTTTTGCTTTGTTATGCGAGTCGACCTTGGCAATCAACGTATTCTTGCCGGTGTTTAAATGCAGGTATATCTCGCTGCCCAGCGGTTCAACTACTTCTACGGTTGAACCGAACGAGTTTCCTTCTTTGGGCCCCATAGTATAAAACAATTTATCATAAATATCTTCTGAACGTATCCCCAATACAACTTTTTTATTTTCGTAGGGGGAAACATTTTCTTTATGCTCGGCAAGGAGTTTTAATTCGAACATCCCTTCGTTAAGATAAAGCGCCCCGTCCCTTGAAATGACCTCCGCTTCCAGAAAATTCATCGGAGGGCTGCCTATAAACCCGGCCACGAACTTGTTTGTGGGATAATCGTAGAGGTTGATAGGCCCGTCAACCTGCTGTATAAGCCCGTCTTTCATTACGCATATCCTGTCTCCCATCGTCATGGCTTCGGTCTGGTCATGCGTAACATATATCATAGTACTTTGCAGGCGGTCATGGATCTTTTTAAGTTCCGCTCTCATCTGTACCCTTAATTTTGCGTCAAGGTTGGATAAAGGCTCATCAAATAAAAATACTTTAGGTTTTCTTACTATAGCCCGGCCGACAGCGACTCTTTGGCGCTGCCCTCCGCTCAACTGTTTAGGCCGTCGCTCCAGCAGGTGGCTTATATCAAGGATATCCCCTGCTTCACGCACCCTGATATCTATTTCATTCTTACTATACCCTCTTAGCTTAAGGCCGAAAGCCATGTTCTCATAGACCGACATGTGCGGGTATAGGGCATAGTTCTGAAAAACCATGGCTATATCGCGGTCTTTCGGGGCAAGGTCGTTGACAAGCTTGTCGGCTATATAGATTTCGCCGGAAGTTATCTCTTCAAGGCCTGCTATCATTCTGAGAGTCGTGGTTTTTCCGCATCCGGAAGGGCCCACCATTATGCAGAATTCCCTGTCCTGTATATCGAGGTTAAAATCATTTACTACTGCCAGGTCCCCGAATTTTTTTGTTATATTTTTTAATTCAACCCGCGCCATTTTATTTCCTTACCACAATAAATTAAAATATCCCGTAACTTTACGGGATGTATTTAAGAGAATTTTTGGATTTCTTATTAAAATTATACTTAATTTACGAAAGATAAGTCAAGCGTATTGTGGTGTCAGGCTTCTCTAACTTCACTAACTATTTTTGTAATGTAGCTCTGCGCACAACCTATGAAACCCGCAATCTCTGTGCTTTTATATCCCGCATCAACAGCTTTTCTTATAAATTCTTTTCGGGCATTTGATAATTCTTTTATTCTTATTTTCCCACAAAGCGATTCAACCGACACATTGAATTTATCTGCAACATTTGAGGCTATTTCATTTAATGAAATCTTTACTTTTAACTCGCGTTTAGGAATATTTCTATTTGCCAACTCTATGTGTTGAAACATTAAATCTTCTTTAAAACTATCACAGCCAAGATATGGCATATTTTCTTGCGGATAATAATCCCTTCTCTTGCCCATCTGACTGCCATCTTGTACAAATTCAGAATACTTTACTACAGCCTGCTTGAAATTACTACTTAACATCCCCAGCACTTCATTAATATCCAACGTCTTCTTGTCACCTGGCCCTAAATATTCTTTATGTCCGCTCCAACTCCATTCAACAGGCTTTTTTACCAAACCGGCTCTGTATGGATTGAGGTGTATATATCTGACAAGTTCTAATAAGTAGCTGTCCTTCTCGCATAGGATCGCTTTGTAACGTCCTTGAAATAAATGGCCTATTTTCTTGTATTTCCTGTTGTAATACTTCGTATAAGATGTTAATAACCTCTGCATTATTACAGAAGTGCTTATTGTCTTAACTCTCATTAGTAAATGAAAATGATTAGGCATCAGGCAATATGCATATAATTTAAATGAAGTTTTTTCTTTTATTTTTAGGAGGGAATCTTGAAATGCTGAATAATCGTTATCTTCTTTAAATATTTCTTTCCGATTATTGCCTCGGGTTATAATATGATACAATCCGCCTTCTATATGCAATCTTGGTTTTCTTCCCATGAACAATATATTACTATTTCAAACGTACACTGTCAAGTTAGTGAAGTTAGAGAAGCCTGACACCATTAGCAGCAGGGAGGTTTTGGCAGGTTAGGGGTTTTGGGAAAACTCTTTGATGTTATTTCTTCCGTGGGTTTTCACCCAGTAAAGGGCGTGGTCGGCGGCGCTTAAAAGGTCTTTAACTTTATCGCCGTCGTTTGGGTAATGGCTTATGCCGATACTCAAGGTTAAATGAAAATTAGAATTGGCAGATCTAAAGGTGTGGTCAGTGACGGCTTTGTTTATTTTTTTTGCGATGTTCAGGCTGTCCTGAGGGGATAAAAGGAGAAGAAGGACCACAAATTCTTCGCCGCCGTACCTGCTGACGAGTGCGCTGGGCGATGAGTTGCTCACTAGTATCTGCGCCAGCTTTTTTAGGACTTCGTCCCCCACAAGATGGCCGAAGGTATCATTGATCTTTTTAAAGAAATCTATATCCGCCATAAATATGGAAAATACGGACGAATACCGTTTTGCGCGCTGGATCTCAAGATAGAACCTTTCCAGAAAATAGCGCCTCAGGTACAGCCCTGTAAGCCCGTCTATGCGCGAACGTTCCTGGACTTCGGCAAAAAGGTTCGTGCGTTTTAACCCCAGGGCTATCTGCGGTATGAATATCTCTCCTTCTTCAAGGTAGAAATCCGCCATCTCGTTCGTGGTCGTAAGGATTATCGCAGCAAGCATATCTTTTTCGAGCCTCGCAGGCCAAAAGACTACGGACCGGTTGTTCAGCCATCCGGGGCTTGGCAGGACCCTGAATTTTTTTTTCATTAAAAGAGGTTTGTTGTTTTCTATATAGTCAAGCCACTTTTGTTTATATTTTTCTTGAGAAAAATATACGGGTTCCCAGATGTTCTTGTCCAGGGAAAATATAGACACGGACTCGATCCCGGGGCGGCTTAAGATGACCCTTTGAAGGTTATTTATCACTTCGTTCATATTCATATGCACGACCAGTTCCCTGCCGAGGTTATAGAGCCTGTTTATCCGGTCGATCTTCTTTTCAAGGCCGTCAAGCCTTGTTTCATGCCCGGTAAGGTTGTTTTGCAGGGAATCTATCAGTTCTACTTTGGGTTTCCGCCTCTTTCTGAAACTGTCCTGCTCTAAATGCCGCGCCCAGCCGAAATAAAGCGGTATACCTGTCGTAGACATCAGAAGAAATATCAAAGGGATGCTTATAGCCAAATTTTCAAGGAATCCCGATGCGCATACAAGGGCTATCCCCGCAGAGTTTATTACGAATGCAAGCTCGGGTGTTTTAAATGAAAAATACAGGCTTGCCAGAACCAGGAAATAGATCAAGGTGTAACGCAGCCCGGCGAAAGGAACATAGAAATAGAATAGTATGAATAAAAGCAAAAAAATAGTTATTTTAATATACTCCACTATTTTTTCTCTGATCTTAAGAATTATCGGATTCATTTGCTTTTTATCCTTAATTGTATAGGAATTTCAATAACAGAGAGATTGCTTCGTCCCGCCACTGCGGGACTCGCAATGACACTTCTGCGGGATAGACTCTGCGACGCTTATTAACCGTTTTCACACTTCGCAGGAGTTCCGCCTTTGGCGGACCACCTCCGAAGTGGCTAAAACAAAAGTTGCGAGCGAAGCGAGCCTAACTTGGTCCTTGTTCTTTTTTCTTGTGTTTTAACGGCCGGGCCATCTCAACTCTGTTCCTGCCGCCTTTTTTGGATCTATAGAGCGCCTCGTCAGCCAAGTGCAGCAATTCTTCAGGTGTCTTTATCCTGGGGTTGAGGCCCGAGGCCCCTGCGCTTATGGTCACTCTTACCCGGACAGGCTGAAAACTTTCCACAGGCAGGTAGAACCTTTCGACCTCTATATTATTTCTTATTATCTCGGCTATGCGGAATGCTTCGTTCAGCTCTGTCTGAAGCATCAGGATAGCGAATTCTTCTCCTCCGTAACGGCTTATCAGGTCTGTTTCACGCAGGCAGTTCCTGAGAATGTTCGCTATCTGCCTTAAGACAGCATCGCCTGCCGCATGGCCGTACGTATCGTTGAACTTTTTAAAATGGTCTATGTCAAGAATAATAACGCTCAGAGATAGTTTGTGGTCCTGCGAACGCAGTATTTCTTCCGCAAGCCGTTCCTTAAAATAACTTTGTACATAAAGGCCGGTTAAACCGTCGGTTATGGCTAGTTCCTGGGTCCTTTCGTAGAGGTTTGCGTTATTAAGGGCCAGGGATGTTATCCCGCCCAGGATCGATAAAAGGCGCAGGTCGCTTTCGTCGAACGTATTTTTCTGCAGGGATTCTCCTCTTAGGACTCCCCACAGCTTCTCGTTTATCTCTAAAGGCACTGCTACGAGAGACCTAAATACCGGGTCAGTAATATAGAACCTGTTATCGGCTTCGATATCATTTATGATGAGGGACAGGCTGGTCTCTTTTACGTATTTAGTTATGTCGTCGCCTTCTAAATTTGTCCCGATGCTCCAGGTCCCTTTAGCTATGAATTTTCTTGAAAGGTCTATTACAAGCGGGATTATCTTATCTTCATCAAGGGTAGACCCGAGGATCTGGACCATCCCTCCAAGGAGCTGGTAATTGGCGATGCGCTGGGCTATGTTCTCGCATAACCTCCGGTTTTCTTCGACCCTTGAGTTTAACAGGGTTATCTTTGTATCCAGGACCTCTTCTTCTTCGCGCACGCGGTTCAGTTCGTTCTGATAGCTTTTCTGGTAGCGTTCCAGGAAAAAGAAAAGGCTCCAGAGCCAGAAGATCTCAAGAAAAAAAATAAACCGTGAAAGGCTGGAAGGGATCAAAATTATACTTAAAAGGCCTATTAGGGTGAGTATCCCAAGGAGTATGCCGCTGTAAAACGCTTCGGAGAAAAAATACAGCAGGATAAGCAATATCCCGCTTAAAGGAAAAATATAGATGTTTTCATAGGAGCCTCTGATGAGGCTGTAGGCCCAAATAATGAACAGCAGGCTTGAGGCCATAGGTATGCCGATGGTCTTGATTATTTCTTCGGTGACTTGTTTTTTTATTTCTACATTATCTTTTATTATCATAAAAATTCTTATCTAAAAGGTGTCATTCCCATGAAAATGGAAATCCAGAAAGTACAATTTGTACGGAAGGATAGATTCCTGCTTTCGCAGGAATGACAAAGTCAGACTTATTAGAATAGACTCAATACTGTTATACTAATATTTTTACTAGAGGGTGTCAATTTTTTCTAAACCCGAATAAAAGCCTTAAATTCTTTTTATCCGAGCCTACAGGTTCTTTCGGGGTTTCTAAAATACCGGCTTCAACCTTTTCTTTTAAGGACCTGATTATATATTTAAAACCGCTCAGGCCTATGAACCCTTTACCGATATGCTGGTGCCTGTCTTTCCTGCTTGATAACGGCACCAGGGAATCGTTAAAATGAATGACTTTCAGCCTATCAATCCCTATCATAGTATCAAAGTCTTTTATTGTCCTGGCTATCCCGGCAGGGTTTGAAATATCATAGCCCGCGCCGAACGCATGCGCAGTATCAAAGCAGACAGCTATCCGTCCTTTTGCTTTGATGCCTCTGATAATCTGTTTTAATTCAACAAAAGAACTCCCTAGCCTTCTTCCGCCGCCTGCGACATTTTCAAGCAGGACAACTAATTTGCCCGGGACTTCATCCAGGGCTTCGTTCAGTGCTCTTGTTATGTTAGCTATCCCTTTTTTAACGTTTGAGTTTTCCGAATAGGACCCCGGATGTATCACTATATAATCTGCGCCCAGTTTTTCCGATAAAGCCATATCCTCTTTGAGAAGTTCTGTTGATTTGGCATAAAGCCATTTGTTGGAAGTCCCTAAATTAGGCAGGTAAGGCGAATGCACGACAACAGGAAAGATGTTGAGTTCCTTTCTCGTCTTCTTGAATTCTATTATTTCACGGGCTTTCGCGGGCCTCATTTTCCACATTCTCGGGCTTCTTGTAAATATCTGTATGGCCTCGCACCCTTTTTCTTTTGCTTCTAAGAGAGCCCCGGCAAGGCCGTCTCTTAACGAACAATGAACCCCGAACCGTATCATAAATTCCTTATTATTTAAAATTATAAAATTAGCCGGTTGCTGAACCCTGTTTTCTGTCATTGCGAGCGTTAGCGAAGCAATCTCAATAATATATTATCGTCGTAAAGTAGATTGCCACGTCGTCCTTTGGACTCCTCGCAAT